>CAZWTJ010000006.1:0-34153 GCA_964637555.1 uncultured Dehalococcoidia bacterium
GCGTCTATCAAAGATTGTTTGCGACGTAAATCAGACATTTCTTTGCGCAAATCAGCTAAATCTTCCTTCATTTTTACAACGCGTTCTTCTATCTCATGCACTGGAACCTGCAAATCTGCGGATAATCTATTATGACTCCCGAACCTATCCCATATGAGTTCTTCTGCATGGCGTCCTGTAACCGCTTCCAACCTCCTCATCCCGGCACCAATACTAGTTTCCCCGAGAATCTGAACAATACCTATCTCCCCAGTACGTCTAACATGTGTTCCTCCACAAACTTCAAAACTGAAGGTTTCACCATTCGCAATTTCAATCAACCTGACTGTTTCTCCATATTTATCCCCAAAAAATGCCAGTGCTCCCTTTCTAATCGCCGTAGTATAAGAATCTTCACTTTTTAGAACCTTAGCGTTATATCTGATCTTTTCATTAACTAATGTTTGCACTTGATGCAATTCGTCATCAGTTAATTGTTGCACATGTGTGAAATCAAACCGTAGCCTCTCAGGGGCCACTAAAGATCCAGCCTGACGAACATGTTCTCCCAAAACTTGCCTAAGTGCTGAATGCAATAGATGGGTAGCAGTATGATTCCTGGCAGTATTCTCTCTGCGTACTGGATCAACATAAGAATCAACAATTTCCCCCATTAGAATTTTACCTTTTCTAACAGTCCCAAAATGTATTACCAAATCTGGCGTCACAGACTGAGTATCAAATACTTCGATTTGCCCACCGCTTCCATTGAGGACCCCAGAATCTCCAACTTGCCCACCACCTTCTGAATAAAATGGCGTCTCTATCATAGCGATCTCTACTTCATCACCTTCAGATGCTTGATCGACAACGTTATCATCAACCAAAATGCCAACAATCGGAGAGGAATGTGTAAGGGCGTCATAACCTACAAATTTTGTGGCACCCAATCCCATACTTTCATAAATTCTAATTTTGGCTCTATCCCCAGAAAAACGAGATTCAGACCGGCTTCTTATTTGCTGTTCCTTTAACTCCTCTGCAAACAAATCCATATCAACCATCATTTTATTTTCATTCGCAATTTCAATTGTCATTTCTACGGGATATCCATATGTATCCCATAAAAGAAATGCCTCCCCCCCAGAAATCGTCATAACAAATTGAACAATTTCTTCCTTGAGATTGATTGGTTTATCAAAGTCCAAATCTTTCAAAGAGTCTAGAATTTGATTAGAAGCTTTTTCAAAAGCATCTTTTCCAGTAGGCTCGATTTCCTTTAAGAAATCTTGCAAAATATCTTCCAAATTTTTAAGGTCTGTTTTAGTTGCAAAATCACTCATGTTGACTTTATCTGCTACCAATTGTCTTACAGTTACAAAACCACTGGGGCCATTTAGCAGCAACATGGCCCTATCAATAGTCTCCTGAAATCTAGTTTCCTCCAAAGAAATTACAGTTTTAATGAAATCTTTGTGAGCATCTAACTCTGGATAAATAGATTTCATATTTTCAATCACCAAAGAAGAGAGCTCATTTATGAATGATTCAGTTATGCCAAGTTTTCTCGCTTGCCTAATTGCACGCCGGATTACACGCCTAAGTACATACCCTCGTCCCTCATTGCTTGGAACAACGCCATCCGCTATCAAGAAAGTCGCACTCCTAGAATGTTCCACAACTGCGTTAATAGCATAATCTGTCTCTAACTCTTTACCGTATTGTTTGTCTGAAAGCTCGACAATTTTTCCAACCAAAGGTAAAAAAGAATCTGTTTGATAGATAGTTTCTACGCCTTGCAAAATTACAGCCAGGCGTTCTAAGCCCATCCCTGTATCAACACTGGGCGAAGGGAGCAACTCCCTTTTACCGTCTAAATCTTGGTAATATTGCATAAATACCAAATTCCATAACTCTACAAATCGGTTGCATTTTGTAAATTCATCAATTTGATTTTCACAATTTGGACCGCAATCTCCCTGTAGACACCCTATTTCCGATCCGTAATCATAATGAAGCTCAGCACAAGGACCACATGGTCCTTCTGAGCCAGCAGGACCCCACCAATTTTCACTATCTCCAAATTTGAAAACCCGCTCTTTGGAAATCCCTAATTCAATCCATAATTTTACAGAATCATCATCAGAAACGTGGGCAGTAGCAGCAAATTGATCAATTCTTAGGTGTAGATTTTCAGTCAAAAACTGAAGCGCAAATGTCATTGCCTCTTTTTTAAAATAATCCCCAACGCTAAAATTCCCTAGCATCTCAAAAAAGGTCAAGTGGGTTGCATCGCCTACCTCTTCTATATCTACTGCGCGAAAACATTTCTGAGAGGAAGTCATTCTAGGATTTGTAGGTATTGATTCTCCTACAAAGTATGGCTTGATTTGGACCATACCTGCTGTAGTAAGAAGAAGTGTAGGATCTCCAACAGGAATCAAAGAAGAACTGGAAATCCTCAAGTGATCTTGACCTTCAAAATACGATAAGAAGGCCTCTCTTATTTGGTCGACTTTCATCATACACCTGACTTAATTGACAAATCCTATTACTTTTCAGCCGAGATAATTTGTTTAATTTTACCGATCCGGAATAAGCTGGAACCACAAATTGAGCATTTGCCATGCAATGCAGTACGTCCGTTTTTAAGCTTAACTTCTCTACACTCGATAATATCACTATTTACCCTACATCGTAAACAAAAAGCTTGCATATATCACCTTCAAAAGTATTACTAAATTTAAGGGTAAGGATTTCATCCTAAAGCTACAATCAGTTTCAGATAAATTTTTTTCGAAAGTTGTAAGGATTGCTTCAATCGTTTCATCATTCTATGAGTGATACAATATTTGACAGGTAGCTCAAAAATTTTAGATGCCAGAGGTCAATATGAGCAAAAAGAAAGTTTTAATTACTGGGGCTTCAGGAATGATAGGTGGTGACCTTTATGATCGCCTTTCTGCATCTTATGAAATGCGAGGATGCGATTTAGAAAATCATGAAAACATTTCTGATTTTCATCAGGTAGACGGGAAAAATTTCAAATCATATTTACCCGCATTTGAAGGAGTGGATACCGTAATTGACCTAGCATCAATCCCAAGTGCTACAAGCCCTTGGGAAATCATATCTGAAAACAACATTCCTTGTATGTACAACGCACTTGAAGCAGCAAAACAAAGTGGTGTGCGAAGGTTAATCTTTGCTAGTTCTAATCACGTAACGGGAATGTACGAGTTTGATAACCCCTATCATTCTATTATCTCAGGAAAATACGATAAATTAGACCCTCTCAAAATCCCGTATATCACGAAATCAATGGCTATTAGACCGGATGGGCCATATGGTATTGGAAAGGCACTAGGAGAAGCTGCAGGCAGATATTATTCAGATAAGTTTGGATTGTCTGTTATATGCCTCAGAATCGGGACATTTAATGCTGAGGACAAACCTATAAACGCCCGAAATTTTGCAACATTGATTACACATAATGATTTTGAAAAACTTGTCTCATGCTCAATTGAAGCTCCCGACAATGTGAAATTTGATATTTTTTACGGTGTATCAAATAATTTATGGCGATTTTGGGATTTAGAGAATGCACGTAAAACCATAGGTTTTCATCCAACTGATAATGCAGAAAATTGGAGGAGCTAGAGTGACAGATCAAAAATTGACCCCGAATAAAGTGATTGATGAACTTAAAAAAAATGGAATCTCTCACATAGTTTGGCTTCCAGATAGCGAAACAAATTTCATGTACAAGGCAATGCAATTAGAGAACTCCATTCAAATCATACCTATATGTCGTGAGGGAGAAGCCCTTCCAATAGCAGCTGGACTTTGGGTAGGAGGTAAAAACCCAATAGTGATGATTCAAAATACTGGACTCCTCGAATCTGGAGATTCTTTAAGAGGAATGGGAATAGACTTAAATTTACCAATTCTAATGATTATAGGATACAGAGGTTGGAATTCAGGCAAAGAAATGACTGATACTGCAGGTAGATTTACTGAACCCATGTTAGACGCACTTGGAATAAAACATTACTTAATTGAGACTAATGAAGATGTTAAATTTATTTCAAAAGGAATTAAAGAAGCAAAATCTTTAGAAACGCCTGTAGCTTGCTTAATTGGATCAGAATATAGTTAATTCAATTATGGTTTTTCTCAATATTTAGGACTTTATTTAGTCTTCGCACATGTCTGTCTTCAGAAGTGAATTTCGCATCTACAAATGACTTTACTAAATCAATTGCTAATTCCTCATCAATTATCCTGCCTCCGATGCACAGCACATTCATATCATCATGCTCCACTCCTTGGTGAGCAGAATATATATCATGGCAAACACTTGCTCTAACACCATCAATTTTATTAAGAGCTATATTTGCACCTACACCACTTCCACACAACATTATGCCCCGATCTGCTTCACGTGAAACAACGGCTCTCCCTAGCAAAAGAGCAAAATCAGGATAATCATCAGAATCATCCAATTCGTGAGCGCCTACATCAATGACTTCAATCCCAAATTGATCTAAACACATCACCACTTTTTGTTTTAAGTCATATCCCGCATGATCAGCACCGACGGCAATCTTCATCACAAACCTCGATAAACATTAATGCTTGGAGTGTAAAACCCAAATCTATGAATGTCTAGTCAGAATTTCTTGATCGTTGAAATACAGCAATTTTTCATGCTCTCTCAGAATGACATTTTGAACCACTTCATATGCTACAATCAACCAATCGATTTTCAAACTTTTACTATTTAATAAGGTTGACAATGAGTCTCTCAAAACTAGAAATCACAAACAGATTTATTACTTTCAATGGAAAAGAATTTGGAAACGTTGGCAGATACGAGCAACTAGAAGGTACAGCTCATTTTAATGTCAGCAGACACAACTCTATTGATCAATTCATTGATGGTTTATCAAACAACAATTTACATGATGTAAATTGTTCTACAGAAAATTTATGTTATCAATCGTTCAGTTCCGACTTCGTTCTTTTAAAACCAGAAAACATGTCCAATGGCAATCATAGTGTACTATTCGACATTTTGAACCGTGGAAGGAAAACTGTTCTAAACGCTTTTAACAGCAACGATCAGTATGTTCTTGATCCAAATTTACCACTAGATGAAGGCAATGGATTCCTTATGAATTCAGGTTATTCAATAGTATTTATTAGTTGGCAAACAGACGTCACAGAAAATGATTTGGGACTAATGACTATGCAAGACGTGCCACTTATTGACCCTAAAGACTTAGATAGAGAAAAGAAACAAATGCTTATGTGGTTTCAGGCAGATAGCCCAACCAATCATTTCAATTTATCTCATAGAGATCACAAAACATGGCTACCTAATGAAATACTTAACGATTCTGCACAATTAGTATCTAGAGAACATCCCAACACTACATCAAAACTTGTACACAGAGATGAATGGTCCTTCTCCGAAAGTTCCGAAAATGGAGAACCCTGCATCTACAAAGCAGGTGGATTCGAGCCAGGACTAATTTATGAGTTATCGTTCACCCCTAAAACTCACTCTATGTCTGGTATTGGATTTAGTGTGATAAGAGACACCGCTTCATTCTTAAAACATTCCAAGGACACCAAGGAAAATCCTGTTGCCGGCAAAATCAATTTTGCTTATGCATTTGGGCAATCACAAAGTGGCAGATTCCTAAGAAATTATTTATATGACGGAGCTAATATTGACCACTCAGGGAAAATAGCATTAGATGGGATTATTGCCCATGTAGCCGGAGGGAATAGGGGGGAATTTAACTTTTCTACAGCCCAACCATCTAAAGATATTTTCTACACTCTGCCCGACCCTTTCCCATTTACAGACACGCCTCAATCAAGAGATCATTCTTCAGATGCAATTTCGATCCTAGACAAAACAAGATCTACAAATTCCACTCCAAAAATTATGTTTACAAACACTTCTGCAGAATATTGGCGTGGTGATGCTGCTTTGATACATATCAATCTCGATGGGAAAAATGATGCTGATGAAGATTCAGAATATGTACGCAGATATCATTTCAGTGGAACACAACACGGAGCAGCAAAATGGCCCCCACCAAAACAAAGACCGGATGGAATAGTAGGACAATTCCCCTTTAATACAATTGATTACAGGCCATTACTTAGGGCATGTTTGTCAAATTTGAATCTCTGGGTCCAGTCTAAAATCCCTCCTCCAAAAAGCGAACATCCGAAATTCCTTAACAAGACCGCAATCGAATCAAAAAAGATTATGTCTAAATTAGGCAACATCCCTGGAGTTTCACCTCAAAAGGAACTCTTACATTCTTTTGATTATTCAAACAAAGAAACACATTTTCCATCAATTGTTTCTGAAATTGACGAAACTTACAATGAACTTGCGGGGATACGCTTACCTGACATCTCTTCCCCCCTGGCAACTTACTTTGGCTGGAATCTAAGACATCCCAACATTGGCGCCCCACATTTACCGATTGGAATTACCGGCGGTCTTGCAGGATCAACTTTACCACTTCCAATTAATGAAAAGGAAGCTAATGCAACCAATGACCCACGATTACCAATTTCTAAAATGTACGCCTCAAAATCAGAATACTTAACAAAAGTTAAGATGGATGCTATGAATTTAATAAATAAAAAGCATTTATTGAAAGAAGATCTAGAAACAATCACAGAGCATGCAACACTAAAATATGTAGATATTGTGGAGGGGGAATAATTTAGAACCAAAATGTTCGATCCAATCACTGTTCAAAAACATGACCTCGAATACGAAATCCATCTCGAAGCTGCCCTGTCTCCACATAAAACCATACAAAATGTAAAGAAAATCGAGGAAGACGGATGGTGTAATGAAACGATTTTTTTAGCAAGTGGATTCGATATCAAGAGTATTCCCAATCCAATAATTCACAAAATTCTTGCCAAAATCAATCTTTTACACAATGGGCTGATCATCTTATTAGGGAATCACAGAGCCACCGTATTAGTACCTCCTTTACCAATCATGTCCAGTGAATCATTTCATGGCTTTCAATCACAAACCATCCAGGAATTATTCCAAACCAGACCAACTTTTGCAGTTGTACTAATCAGATTAGGAAATTATGCTGTAGGTGTGATAAAAGGTCATAAATTAATATCATCGAAAACTGGCTCACGTCTGGTTAAAAATAGACATAAGAAGGGTGGCTCATCTCAAAGACGATTTGAAAGAGGACGAGAACGTCAGATCAGAGAGTTATTTGACAAAGTATGTGCTATTTCAAAAACAATTTTCCTTCCCTATGAAGATGAAATCGATTACATTTTTTTTGGAGGAGACAGACACGTAATCTCAAATTTTCATATTAGGTGCCCTTCTGTTAAAAAATTTGATCTTATTAATCGTCAATTACCAGTTCACAGACCAGGACTTAAGGCACTACAATCAATTGAAAAAGAAATTTGGAAAACCCATCTGATAGAATTTATAGAATCTGAAAATACATTGGAGGAGAACAATGCCTAATTACAAAACTCATTTGTTTGTATGTACCCACGCTGCTGGAGCACCTGACAAACGCCATTGTGGTGACAAAGGGGGACTAGAACTTAGAAAACAGTTTGATTTAGCTCTAACAAAGTACGATCTTAGAGACGATGTAACAATATCAAATGTTGGATGTACGAGCGCTCATGGTGCATGCAACACTAGTCAAGGAAATATTATAATCTATGGGCCATCAGCCGATATGGGCGGAACATGGTATACAGTTGGACCAGACGATGTCGAGAATGTTGTGACAAACCATATAATTAATGGAGAAAAACTCCCGGAATTACAATATCAGGATAAATCAGTAGATTTTCCTAAATAATATACAAATATGTTAGACCTGAAAATTCACAACGGACTAATAATTGATGGCACAGGCAGTCCTCCTTATCCTGCAGACATAGGAGTTTCTGGTAATAAAATAGTTTTGATTGGACCAATTGATCAATCCGCATCAGAAACTATAAATGCAGAAGGAAACATAATCTGTCCAGGGTTCATTGATCTGCATTCGCATAGTGACACTTCGTTTTTAATTGATTCAAATGCCCAAAGCAAATTGAGGCAAGGTGTCACCTTAGAACTTAATGGGAACTGTGGTTTCAGTTTCTCAGCCCCATTGAAAGGCCCCGCAGTAGAAATCTATAGAGATTCTACTTTCGCAGAATCTGCGGAAGGAATTAGAACTGACTGGCCGACTTTTTCTGAATATATCAACGCACTAAAATCAACTGAAATGCCAATCAACACTGCTCTTCAAGTTGGACATAATACCGTCAGAGCATGTGTCCTAGGGATGGATCCTAGAATGCCAAACTTGTCAGAATTACAAAATATGAGAAATCTTGTCGCTGAAAGTTTAGACGCTGGGGCAATGGGGTTTTCCACTGGATTAGTATACACTCCTGGGAATTACGCACGATTAGAAGAGATAATAGAAATTTCCCAAGAGGCGGCTACACGCGGGAAACTCTATTCCACACATATGCGTGATGAAGGCAGTCAATCAATTGGATTATTAGTCGCTGTTGGTGAAGCAATAGAAATCGGACGCCGAACAGGAGTAAAGGTAGAAATATCACATGTTAAATGTAAAGGGCCTTCAGTTTGGGGGAAAGCACATCAAATCCTAGAAATGATGGATCAAGGCATCTCAGACGGCATTGATCTTGCGGGAGATCAATATCCTTATACAGCTTCAAGCACTTTTTTATCTCAAGCTTTAATACCTCAATGGGCACTTGCTGGAGGCAGAAAGGCTACGACATCTTTGATAAATGATGCCGATGAAAAACAAAACCTTCTAGTTGCAATACATGAGAGAATTGCACAATATGGCACTCCTGAAAATGTTGTGATTTCAAGACATTCACCAAAACCAGAATTCGAAGGGATGACACTCGCTGAAATTGCAAAACATAACCATTCAACTGCAGAAGAATCTACCATAGACTTATTCTTAGAATCTGATGGAGGGGTCATTTTACATACATACAGTGAGGATGATGTTGAAACAATTGCACAAAGTTCATTGATATCGGTTGGATCGGATGGGAGCTCACTTTCTACAGAAGGTCCATTATCTAGTGGAAAGCCTCATCCCAGGAATTTTGGCACATTCCCAAGATTCATACGAAAATTTTGCCGTGAAAAAAATCTTATCTCTTTAACAGAAGCAATCAGAAAAATGACTTCGCTACCTGCTTCTAGATTAGGATTGTTAAATCGAGGAAGAATAGCTCCTGGATTTGCAGCAGATATTGTTATTTTTAACAAAAACGAAATCACTGATAATGCAACGTTTGATGAACCTTTTAGGTACCCATCTGGAATTAATGATGTATTTGTGAATGGAATCCATTCAATCAAATCTGGTAAGTACACTGGCAAAAAGCATGGACGCTTAATCACCAATTTTGGGGATTAAGAATAAGACCAAAATTTTAGGAAATTGCACCATGAATCAATTTGCTGATGCAGTAATTATTGGAGGAGGGGTAATTGGCACAAGTATTCAATTTGCTCTCGCCGCTAAGGGAATAAAAAATTCTATACTTGTGGAAAAAAGCTCTCTTGGAAGTGGATCAACCGGGCGGTCTCAAGCCATATTGAGAATGCATTATTCGAACGAAGTAACCACATTACTTGCCTGGAAAAGCTTGGATATTTTCAAGAATTTCGCTGATATTACTGGAAGTAGTTCGGGATATACCCAAACTGGATATTTGTTGATAACTGATATTGCAGAAAAAGCATCAATGCAAACAAATCTTAAAATGATGAAATCTAAAGGTGTTAGAACAGAGATGCTCTCAAAAACTGAGCTAGCCGAAATCGCTCCTTCAATTTCGGTGTCTGAAAATGAAACAATGTGTTTCGAACCAGAATCAGGTTTTGCTGATCCAAATCTAGTAACCAATGGATTTGCCAACAAATCTAAACAAATGGGTTCGAAAATTTTACTTCAAACACTTGTTGAAAGCATTGATATTAAAAACTGTAAAGTCCAATCAATCAAAACCAAAAACGGAAAAATCTTTACTGATACACTAATTATAGCTGCAGGACCTTGGACGAAAAATCTTATGAGTAAATTGGGAATTGAACTCCCATTAGACACAGTACGTCATCAAGTAGTCTTACTAAAAAACACATCCCCCCACCTTATCAATCACCCAATAATTGGTGACACTATCAGTGGACTCTCGGTTCGACCCGAATCTAACAACATAACGATGATTGGAACTGGTGAAGATGAAATTTCAGAACCTGAGAGTTTTAACCAAGGCGTGGATGAGAATATTGTCAGATCATCATTCCTTAATTTGTCAAAAAGATTGGACGGGATTTCAAATTCACATTTTTTCGGGGGATGGTCAGGATTATTCACCATCACTCCAGATTGGCACCCAATTTTAGGAAAAGCTGAAGGTATTGATGGATTATATCTGGCAACCGGTTTCAGCGGACATGGATTCAAACTTTCCCCTATGATTGGACTTGCAATGTCTGATTTAATCGTTGGCAAAACATCAACCGATGTAGATATATCTGAGCTAAACCTATCAAGGTTTGCAAAAGATAAACAACTCAAATCTCGTTACAAAATGAAAGTCCTAGCCTAACTCGTCAGTCAGAAACTTCAACAATCATTTCAATTTCAACTGGAATATTATTGGGCAAGCCTGACATTCCAACTGCCGACCGTGCATGTCTGCCTTTATCACCAAATACCTCAACTAATAAATCGGAGCAACCGTTAATAATTGATGGATGCTGATCAAAATCTGAATCTGAATTAACCATCCCAAGCAACTTAACGACCCTGATGACTTTATCAAAATCTCCCAATTCTGATTTCAACCTAGCAAGCAAATTTATCCCTGTTAGACGTGCCGCGTCATAACCTTCTTCAATACTTAAATTACTTCCTACTTTTCCTAGGTATTGTGTTCCATCAGATTTGTTTGCAGGACCTACACCCGACAAATACAACAAGTTACCAGTCTTCACAGCTGGGACATAATTCGCAATAGGTGCAGCAGATGCTGGCAAATCAATACCCAACTCTTTTAATCTCGTGTCAATTTCTCCCATCAAAACCTCCTTAGTATTTATTAATGTTATTGTAAAAAAATTTCATTACATTCACAAATTTGCTAATCTATCTCAAAGAACAATTGGGGGGAACTATGAAATCAGATCAAATTCAATTGAAAGCTATCAATCATCTGACATATGCAGTCACTAACAAAACTAGAGCAGCAAAGTTTTGGAAGGACATTCTAGGAGTGCAAGCTATTCCAAAGCAAGTAGAATCAGAAAATTTGATATGGTTGCAATTACCTAGCGGTGGAATGATTCATCTAATAGAAAATCCTGATGCACCATCTACCCCATCACACCACGGAGCATTTGAAGTGGACAATATTGAAGCTTGTGCAGAATCGATTAAATCAAAAGGAATCAAAATTGAAGGCCCCATTTCCACCCGAAAAGACGGACAAAAGGCTTTCTATATTTCTGACGAAGATGGAAACAGAATTGAAATCTGCACAAAATCCAATTTCGGCATCTTAGTTAATTAAAACTATTTATTTTTTAATGCCTCTGTTCCAGCTTCAAGAGTTTCAACAATACTATCAACATCAAAAACACACCCTCCCCACGTTCCCCCAGAAGCATTCTGAAGAGCAGCCCACAATCTGGAATCATCGGGAAGTAAGGGATGAGGTTTAAGATCACTTTGCGTCTCTCTATCCAATAATTGCTGCGTCCCCCAATCCACTCCCAGGTTCTTACCATTTTCTCCAATCAAATTTATTGTCCCCGACAGATTAACTCTATCAACTTCAATTTCAACCAGATCACCTTCTAAAATCTTTCCAATTGGACCACCTGCAAGTGCTTCAGGGCCCACATGTCCAATACAGGCACCTGTAGAAACTCCAGAAAATCTTGCATCAGTTATTAATGCCACTTCTTTCCCATATGACAAATATTTCAAGGCTACAGTTACTTGAAAAACTTCTTCCATTCCAGTACCCATTGGACCACCACATGTCATTACCATGATATCCCCAGGCTTAATCTTATTCTCATCATCTAAACTCTTAATTGCTGTAATCGCCGCACTTTCTGATGTAAATACTCTAGCTGGTCCAATTTTCCGGTATACTCCATCAGAGTCCACAACCTCTGGATCAATCGAAGTGCTCTTAATTACTGATCCCTCTGGTGCAATATTGCCCGAAGGAAATGTTACCGTACTAGTTAATCCTTTTGAACGAGCCTGATCAGGAGTCATAATGACATCATCGGGATCAACTTTATCCACTTCCTTTAAATATTTTCTAACTTCGAATCTTCTCTTTGATTGCTCCCACCAATCTAAGTTTTCTCCTAGAGTGAGACCAGAAACTGTCATCACCGATGTATCCAATAGCCCCATTTTTCTCAGATGAAGCATTACTTCTGGAACTCCTCCTGCAGAATACATCTGAGATGTAGGAAATCCATTTGGGCCATTGGGCAACACATCAACCAATCTGGGGATTTGACGATTAACATTATTCCAATCATTCACATCCATTTTATTACGTGCAGCTGAATGTGCTATTGCTGGCAAATGAATTAACAAATTTGTTGAACCTCCACATGCTGCATGCACTAGCATGGCATTGTTAAAAGCCGCATCAGTCAAAATTTGTTGTGAGTTAATTTCCATCTGCTCTAACAAAACTAAGGCTTTTGCGGATCTTTTCGCAATATCAATCCATGCCGGACTACCAGATGGAGAAATAGCGGAATGAGTAACAGCTAACCCAAGTGATTCAGCAATGACTTGAGATGTACCAGCAGTACCTAAAAATTGACATCCTCCACCTGGAGATGCACACGCTTTACATCCCATTTCTTGCGCATAATCTAAAGTAACCTCGCCTTGAGCAAATCTAGCTCCTATCGATTGAATCATCGCTGTATCTTCACCATCTTCATTCGCCAAAGTGGATCCACCTGGAACAATAACTACAGGCAGTTCATGAAGACCAGCTAACGCCATCATCATTGCCGGCAAACCCTTATCACATGAAGCAATGCCCATTACGCCTCTAGCAGTTGGCATTGATCTAACTAATCTACGGAAGACTTGCGCAGCATCATTCCTATAGGGCAAGGAATCTAACATCCCAGGAGTCCCCTGAGATCTTCCATCACATGGATCAGTACAGTACATAGCAAAAGGAATAGTGTTTAAATTTTTCAACTCTACCGAAGCAGCTTCAATTAGCTCTGTCAATTCGAAATGTCCAATATGTAAACCCAAGGCAATAGGACTACCATCTGGGTTCCTCATTCCACCCAATGTAGACAATATTGCAAATTGTTTTCTTAAAAGTTCAGAGGGATTCCAACCCATTCCTGCATTCTGACTCATCCCAAAATGATAGCCACTAGGATCATTAATCAAAAAATCAGATGTGTAGGGTAATTTGCCTTGAGGACCTTGAGTCTTGGTAGAGAATCCCCAAGTTTCAGAATCTGATTCAATGCCCAAGACTTCAGATGAAGAAACAGAACTTGAAAATTTGTCTAAATCTTTTCTACTAGTCATTAAAAACTCCGAAAATGAATTTGAATGAAATTTGTTTTTAAAATATATTCCCTATACCAAATAAATAACTATTAGATTTTATGAGAATGTCAGTAACCTAGCAGGGTTTTCAAAAATTATTGCGTTAATTTGATCTTTCGTAAAACCTCTTTGAGCCATTCGTGGAGCAATATTCTCAAGAATATGAGAATATCCATGCCCTCCATAGGAACTCATGCTATGTTTGTGGCAAATATCATGTGACACAACTATCTTTTCTCCAAAACCATTTGATATTAATGCGGAAATATATTCCATTCTTTGTGCATCATTTGGCATTACAATATCACCCAAAGCATAATATGATGTTTCATTCCCAAACAAATCATATTCCAAATAACAACCTGAGTTAGCTATTTCTAACAAATCAGATACTTCTGAAATAGTACGGTCCAGATGACCCATTACTGTATTGGAAATATCAGCCCCGGCCTGAGAAAGTATATTTAAAATTTCACTCGGAGCTTTAGGATTTCTCCCTGGATGAATTAATATTGGAGCACCTGTTTCCTTCTGTGCAATAGCTGCTGCTCTCAAAACTTTTCGTTCATTTTTATGTAATGGCCACGTACATCCTATCTCTCCAATAATCCCAGCTCGAATATCTGTACCATCAATACCAACCAATACCTCATTAGCAATCTTTTCAGATAAATAACTTTCAGAAAGTTCATCCATATTTTCCGGATGAACTGCATTCACGTAAAAACCAGCTCCAGAAATTACATTTATACCTGCAATTTGAGAAATTTTCTTTAATCCCAATGGATCACGCCCAATACCGTAAGTAGTTACATCTACAATTGTTCCACCACCAGCATGTTTGAAAAAACTCGCTTCACGAATAGCAGTCTCTACATCATCTAGTAACAAATTGTCTCTACTCATATAGGAGTGATAGCGAACCCACCCTAAATTTGTCAAATCGACTGGTTGGTAAGCAAGATTCACAAATCGAGCGTCTTCAGGTTCTGAAAACATGCATGTAAAATCAATTAATAAGTGCTCATGCGTCATTGTTGCCCCCAAATCATTAGGAGAAATTATGCCTGAGACTGTTTGTATATTCCCTTTAGATGGCTTGTTATCCACTAGTATCACACCTCCAAATGTTGTGAGGCTAGCAGTATATTATGGATGAGTCAAGCCAAAGAAATCTTTATGAAATCACTCTACTTTTGTAAAAAACGGGAAAATTAATACAATTACAATCGTGAAAAACACAAGTAGAATACCGCTAATCATCAAGGAATTTTCAATCCCAATATTAGTAGCAATAATCCCAAATGGTACTGCACTCATTGAGGAAACCCCAAATGGCATTACAGCCACACTCATTACTCTTCCTCTCATTTCAGGTTCAGAATAATATTGCATTAACGTCATTCCCAAACTCATAAAAATACCGCTTGCTATTCCAATAAATAATAGCAATGGGTACACAATGTAAAGTTGATCCATTTTAGAGATTAGTGCCAGAGACAATCCCCACAAAAGGCATGATGCAATCAGAAGTGCACCACGATATTTGAAATTAGAAAGTGAAGCCAGTCCTAAAGTCGCAACTAAAGAACCTACCCCTATCACAGTCAATAAAATCCCTAAATCATCGGCATTGACATCCAATACAACTCTAGCCCATGCAGGCATCAATGTCATAAACGCCCACCCAAAAACCGATCCAATCAAGTTCACAAATAAAACAACACGAATTGTTTTATGGTGCACAACATAAACAAGTCCTGAGAATAGGTCTTTGATAAAACTCGACTTGAGCTTATCTTGTTGAATAATAACGTCTGTTTTTATTCGTAGAATTGATAAAGCAGCAAAAATATATACCGCAGCGATCACGAAAAAGACTCCTGCCGTCCCTGAGTCCAAGAATGGAATCCAATCTACAAAATAAACGATCATGAACCCCCCAAGAGCTGGTCCTAATATCCTAGTAATACTCATCGCAGAATTATTAAGAGAAATGGCATTCATTAATGCTTCCTTAGGGACAATATCAGAGACTATTGCCTGTCTACTAGGAACATTTATCGCCATCATTACACCATTTAATAAACCCGAAGCAAGTAAATGCCAAAATTGAATCACTCCTGTGAAATCCAAAATGCCTAGTCCAAATGTGACTACGGCACTACCAATTTGACTGGCTGCAATCAATTTTTTCTTAGACCATTTATCTGCTAAAACTCCACCAATAGGTGATACAAACGTCATAGGTAGGGCAAATGACATCATTACTAACGCCAAGGCTATAGGTGAATTATCTTCTAAAATCACTACTAGCCAACTTCTATTTAGCATCTGAAGATTCAATGACATATATGCAACTAAAGAACCAAGCCACAACCATCGAAAATCACGATATTGTAGAGATTCTAAGATCGTTGAACGTCTTGCAATCCTAGTAGTTGAATCTGCAGAAGACCTAGATGAATCAGCCATAATTTTGTCGATTCCCTAAAAGGATTTCAGTTTGTTAGTGATACTAGAACAATATGAACTATTAATTATATCTTTTGCCAAACAAATTCCAATAGTTCTATGGTAATAAAATTTTAGTTTATATAGTTTTATTCGACCGTTTTTTTTTATTCTTTTTATATATATAATTATGGAAGTAAGATTTTCAAACCAAATAGGAGAATGCCATGCCGGAGAACAAAATTAGAGTAGGATTTATTGGTGCTGGCGGAAACACTAAACTGAAACACATCCCAGGATTTCAAAAAATCGAAGGAGTTGAATTAGTTAGTGTGGCTAACAGATCTCTTGAATCTGGCCAAAAAATATCTGCTGAGTTTGGCATCCCCAATGTTTATAGCAACTGGCAAGAATTATTAGAAGCCGATGACTGTGATGCTATATGTATCGGCACATGGCCTTATTTGCATTCAACACTAGTTTTAGAAAGCTTAGCTAATGAAAAACATGTACTCACGGAAGCGCGTATGGCAATGAATGCCCCACAGGCTCATGAAATGCTTGCCGCTTCACATGATCATCCTAATCTGGTTGCTCAAATAGTACCTGCTCCACACACTTTGAAACTCGATGAAACTATCCAAGACTTAATTCAAAATGGCTATCTTGGAGAGCTCATTTCTGTAGAATTAAATTTACATGAAGGTAATTTTATTGATCGACATTCACCTCTACATTGGAGGCATAACAGAGACCTTAGTGGATTCAATATAATGCAACTAGGAATATGGTATGAGGCAATGATGCGATGGATTGGGCCCGCATCATCTGTAATTGCACTTACTAAAACTCACGTGAAGTATAGAAAAGATGAACACGGAAAAAGTCACCATATTACAATCCCTGACCATATCGAAATTCTCGCAGAATTAGCTTCAGGACCGACAGCAAGATTACGTCTTTCTACTGTATTAGGACATGCTCCGTCTAACAATGTTTGGATCTATGGTACAGATGCCACACTAATGATAGAAGCTGAAACTATGACCCTTTTCGGAGGATCAAAAAAGGATTCGAAACTCAAAAAAATAGAAATCCCTGAAGACAAACAAGGTTCTTGGAGAGTGGAGCAAGAATTTATCAATGCAATTAGAGGCATTGAACCAGTAACACACACAAACTTCTACGATGGGGTACGATATATGGAATTCACAGAAGCAGTCACTAGAAGTAAACAGACTGGAATGAAGATCAACCCTCCCCTGTACCAATTCCACAGCCAGGAGCAACTATGCCAATCGACAATTCCGAAACCACAACACTTGCGGGAGGATGTTTCTGGTGTGTGGAAGCAGTATTCCTAAGGGTTGAAGGTATAAAAAAGGTGACTTCTGGATACACTGGGGGGATTTCAAAAAATCCGACCTATGAAGAAGTATGTTCAGAATCAACAGGACATGCTGAAGCTGTACAAATTGAATTTGAGTCACAAGTAATTTCTTTTGAAGAAATATTAGATATTTTCTTCACTATTCATGACCCAACAACTCTTAATTATCAAGGCTACGATGTTGGAACAAGATACCGTTCAGCCATTTTTACCCATTCCAAATTTCAATACACTAAAGCAAAAGAAAAAATTCTGGAAATAGAAAAAACTCAAACTTGGGCGAATCCAGTCGTTACTGAAGTAACCGAATTATCAGATTTTTTTGTCGCGGAAGGTTACCACCAAAACTATTTTGACAATAATATAAACCAACCTTATTGCCAAATTGTTGTATCACCCAAAATTGCCAAATTGAATCAAAAGTTTAAGCATAAGCTAAAAAACTAACGGACCATTAAAAAACAAATGGCTCCGCAGGTAGGACTCGAACCTACGACCAGTCGGTTAACAGCCGACCGCTCTACCACTGAGCTACTGCGGAACATCATTAACTATGTTTGATCATAACATTTAGGATAAAAGTCTACAATAAATTCGATTTGTTTTACCAATTTGTAAATGAACCATCACTTCGACGCATTTGTGGAGGACGCCAAGAAAAATCATGGTCTAATTGCATCGAATTCGCCAAATCTTCATCGAAATCTACTCCAAGTCCCGGTCTACCTGGATTTCTTACATATCCATCTTCCCATTCTAGCTGAACTGGGAAAAGATCATTTGCGTAAGATCCGGGACGTTTGGGCATTTCTTGAACCCCAACATTTGAAACAGCCATACACAAATTGACACATGCTGCAGCGCTTACAGGTCCCAAAGGGTTATGAGGTACAATATCAATATAATGAGTTTCACACCAATGAGCGATTTTTAATGCTTCTGTGATTCCTCCCACAATACACAAATCAATTCTTGCAAAACTGATAAGTTCTTCTTCAATCACCTCTCGAAATGGCCATTTACTGGACCATTGCTCTCCAGCAGCGATAGGTAAAGATACATGTCGTGACAAAGTTCGATATGAGGCAGGATTTTCTGACCTAAGAGGGTCTTCAATAAAAAATGGTCGGTATTTTTCCAGACGTTTGCATAAAGCAATTGAATCTGCCGTATCTAATCGTGTATGAAAGTCCAAACAGATATGCACATCATAGCCAACTGCTTCCCTAACTGAAGCAATTTGTTTTTCTGTTAAATCAACCGCCCTAACAGGATCTAATATAGAGTGATCATTAGGATCAGTACCAGGAACTCCCCAACGTAAAAACTTCCACCCTTCAGCAACATGCGATTTACAATCTTCAACCAATAAATCTACATCTTCTATATTATTATGAGGATACGCAATCACTTTCTCTCTCGTAGGCCCCCCTAATAATTCATACAAAGGCATATTTAACGACTTCCCTTTTATATCCCACAAAGCTATATCTAGGGCGCTAATTGCACAACTGTAAACACTGTCAGCAGGGAAAAACCCACCCCTAAACATCTGCTGCCATAGCTTTTCTGTAGCAAATGGACTTTGTCCAATTAAATATAATTTTGAAAGTTGATCAATGGCATATTGAATAGAACCACTCCAATTCCTGATACCAACCTCACCAAGGCCATAAATCCCTTCATCAGTTTCAACTTTTACGATGAAATATCCTGGGTGATTCTCAGATGGGCCTTTACCAGCAGAGACATTAAAGGTTTTAACATTAGTAACTAACACAGCGACTCCTAAAACATTTAGCTTATTGATGCCGCAATATATTGCACAGGATGCACTTAGTCAAGTAAGCTTTAAGAATTAAGCAGGAAGAGTCAATGCAATTCGAAAAATCAACCTTTGAATCAATTGTTGAGAACGCAATTAATGGATTACCTAAAGAAATTCAAGAAATGATTCTTGATGCAGAGATTATTATTGAACGTGAAGCAAAGCCTGAACAACTTTTAGGATCCGGGTTAACTAACACAGACGAATTACTCGGAATTTCAGAAATAATCCCATCAGACGAAAAATATGGCTTCGGTGAATTACTTCCTGGTAAGATCATACTATTTCAAGATACCATAACCAACAAATGTGAAAATTCTCAAGAAATAATTTCAATAATTTCGGAAGAGTTACAAAATCACTTCCTGGCAATGGGCTAAACTAAAAAACGATCAGGATAACTCAGCAAGCATTCCTTTAATCAAAACAGACCGATCACCATACCTAATCCTAGATATTGGAAATCGTCTCAGTTCATTCCTAGCTTGATCCAGACGTCGATCTACTTCAGAATCAAATGTTTGAGGTGTTGTGACTGCAGTAGAACCCCACAAATCCTGCTGAGACGAATCCTTAATTAATCTAGTCAAACGTTGCATAAATTCTGAAAATATTTTGTCTGACATTTCTTCCATAGGATCACCATCTGGCCCAGAAAAAAATGCGAAATTCAGAAGAAATTGATTGTTCTTAATATTAGGAGACATCACCAACACCGGATTGGGTTGAATTGCGAAATCTCTTCGGAACTCTGGGAACGTGGTCGCAACTTCACGTAATGTAGCTTGAAGAGCAATTAAAAGCGCCGACAAATGAGTCGTGGGAAACTGTCGAGTATGTAACTCCACCAGCAACGTATTTTTCAAATCATTATCCATCGAATCCTCAATATTCCACTCATCATATCACAAGAAGAATTTTTATCGCAGGATCCTATAATCTCCAATACGACGAGTAATATTTTCTCTGTCTAAATAATCTACCAACGCCATTACATATCTACGACTTGTACCTAGTAGATCTCGCATTTCAGCGGGGCTGATTCTAGAATGTTGACTTGCGAAAGCCCTGATCATTTCAACCATCTTATGATATGCGTCCATAGAAAACACTATCTTGTCAGAAGCAATTACCACGAGTTTGAGAGATTCCATATAAGCTAATAATTCGCGATCTACTGAAATGTCGGAAGGCGGCGAAAATTCATTGGAATTAAGCAAATCCAAATATTGAAGCATCTCTTTTTCTTGTTCTGAATTAAGAGTTGGTTCAAAAGTTGGAAGGGAAAGAAGAGAACCTCTGTCAACTATAGAATTGCTACCTTCCAAGGATTTAATTATTAGCGAAAATATAACTGAATCGATTTTCAATGTCGTTCGAAGGGCTTCTTTCGAATGACCTACCCGAAGAGGAAACTTTTTATGGAAATTCCCCAATAAATCCTGAATTTTCGCACAAATACTATTCCAATCAGAAGCAGACAAATAATATAAATAGTCAATATCTGAATTAGTCAAATCCACGATCAGATTTTGTGTTTTCAAGTTTTTTAATTCACTCTTTAATAGATCCTGAGATAGCCCCGATTTTTGATTCAAATCTTCAAAAGTAATTGGTCCATTTGCATTAATCAAATCTTTAATCAAAAACCCACTCTCACCTTTAAGAAGGTTGTTAAGACGGGAGATTATCTTTAAATCATTCCGCTTATGTCTCTTAGCATGAGTTTGAACAATTTCCCCTCCTCCTAATGTTGTCATGTTTGAACGAATAACAAATCTGTCACCTCGATTTACACAAACCAAATCATTTGTCTTCAACTGTGCCCAAACAACATCACCTGCCAAAGCATTATCAACTTCTAAAAGTCGTAATCTAGCAAGGGAAACTGCAGTTCCTTGATGTAATGTAACTGTCATATTATGTTTGAGGGCGTTAGGAATGTTCTTTAAAATACTAAGTTGAACATCGATAGCATTTGTCGGCCGTATTAAACCTGGGATTGCCAAAACTTGACCACGGTATATTTCATGATGCGCTAACCCCGAAAGATTCAACGCAACTCGGTTTCCTGGCATTACTTCGTCAAGATCTCTGTTATGGTTTTGAATTCCTCTGACCCGAGCTATTTTCTCTCCGGGATTTAATTCAACTTCATCCCCAACACACAATCTCCCTCCTAACAAAGTACCGGTCACAACCGTTCCAAATCCAGAAATAGTGAACGACCTATCAATAGACATCATTGGATTGCCTCGGTCGAAACGTTTCTCACTAGATGATAATACCTTATCCAATTCCTCAATTAACTTGTCAAGGCCTTCACCCGAAACGGCGGAAACTGGAACAATCTTAGAGCCTGAAAATGACGTGCCTTGTAAAAGTTCTTCAATCTCTAATCCAGCCAATTGAACAATTTCATTATCTACCAAATCTGTTTTTGTTAAAACGACAATACATTTTTTGACCTGGAGCAAATCTAAAATAGATAAGTGTTCGATTGTTTGGGGCATTACTGATTCATCAGCAGAAACAATTAACAGGGCTACGTCAATTGATCCAACTCCCGTCAACATATTGCTGACAAAACTTTCATGCCCTGGAACATCAATAATACTTACTTCATTCCCGCTTGGTAATTCCATCCACGCAAAACCCAAATCAATTGTAAGACCCCTTTTCTTTTCTTCAGTAAACCTATCTGGATCAATCCCAGTAAGCGATCGAACAAGAGAAGACTTTCCATGATCAACATGACCTGCAGTTCCAATCACAAACATAAATACTTCTCCGCTCAGTTTGACGCTTTAGAAATCTCTGGCATTCCAACCAATTCCAAGTATTTTAATCCAGATCCAGTATTTAAAATTAGTATTCTCTCTGAACCAGACAGAGATCCATCATCCAACAATTCCTTTAATGCTGCCAAAGTCGCAGCTCCTTCAGGACAGAAAAACATTCCCTCTAAAGATGCGACGGACTTCATCCAACTAAGCATACTTTCATCACTTACTACTAAGGCCTTACCACCACTTTCTCGAACAGCTTGCAATATCAAGTAATCTGCGACTGCAACCGGAACTCTTATTCCTGCAGCAATCGTGCTAGCATTTTCCCAAGGATCTGCGTGTTTTTGACCATCATTGAAAGCCTTAACTATTGGAGCACAACCTTCAGACTGGACAGAAAACATTTTTGGACGCTTCTTATCAATCCATCCCATAGATTCCATTTCTTCGAACGCTTTCCACATTCCAACAATACCTGTTCCTCCTCCTGTCGGATAAATAATCGCATCTGGTAATGACCAATCAAATTGCTCGGCAATCTCATAACCCATCGTTTTTTTACCCTCGACCCTATACGGTTCCTTCAATGTTGAAACGTCAAACAAATCCAATTCATTAGCCAGTTGAGCTGAAAGCTTTCCAGCATCAGATATTAATCCATCAATCAACTCAAGCTTTGCTCCTGATATAGAAACTTCTTTTTGATTCGCTTCAGGAGCATCTTTGGGCATAAAAACATACGATTCAATCCCAGCTTTGGCAGCATATGCAGTCATAGCACCAGCTGCATTGCCAGCTGATGGAATAGTGAGCTTTGAAATTCCGAATTCCAAAGCTTTAGAAACCGCTGCAGATAATCCTCTAGCTTTAAAACTCGCAGTCGGATTTAAACTTTCATCTTTGACAAACAATTTCTCACAGCTTAACGTTTTTGCAACTTTAGAGATTTCGAAAATCGGAGTAAAACCTTCCCCTAAAGTAACAATATTTTGGGGATCGATAATTGGAAGCAATTCAAAATATCGCCACATTGAAGGATGTCTATCTTTAAATACTTTCCTGTCTAATTCCTTTGCAACAGCTTTTAAGTCATACCTTGGATAGAGAACACCTCCGCATTCTGGACATAATCGGTGAACATGATTTGCATTCTGAATCTCTCCGCATAAAGTGCATTCAATATGGCTCAAATAACTTTTCATGATTTCCTCATTTTCTTTAAGTTGTAAAATCTTATTATATCAACAATGATTCCGTGAATCTAAAGGGTTGTAGACATTTTGGATCTATATTAAAGTGGTCGTATAAAACCACTTTTTCTAGGAGCTTAACATGGTTACTAACATAGAAAAGAAATATTTCGAACTTCATCCCGGGTCAGCAGAAAGACACGACAAAGCTAGGAATATTTTCCCTGATGGAGTAACACATGATGGTAGAAGACTAGATCCTTTTCAAATCTATGCTACTAAAGGTTCTGGAGCTTACAAATGGGATGTAGATGGAAACAAATTAATCGATTATTGGACAGGACATGGATCAATGATTTTAGGTCATTCACATCCTGAAATCGTTTCTGCAATCCAAAACCAAATTGAACTCGGAACTCACTTGAGTGCCAATTCTGACTTGGAAATTGAATGGGGTTCATTAGTGAAAAAACTAATCCCAAGTGCAGAAAAAGTCAGATTCCATAGCTCAGGCACAGAAGCTACAATGATGGCAATTAGAATGGCCAGAGCATACACACAAAAAACAAAAATAATTAAATTCAATGGCCACTTTCACGGATGGAGTGATTATCTTAGTGCTGGCGCTACTGATGGTATGGGAGGAATTCCGCAGGAAACTCTTAATACAATGATAGTTATTGAACCTGGAAATATAGACCTAGTAACTCATGCTCTAGAGAGTAACAAAGATGTCGCTGGAATAATTGTTGAACCCACAGGTGCTCACATGGGACTTGAGCCAATATCCACTACATTTCTGCAAAAATTAAGAGATGCCGCCGACAAATTTGGAATTGTACTTATTTTTGATGAAGTTGTAACAGGTTTTCGAGTATCTAGAGGGGGTGCACAAGCAAGATTTGGGATCACGCCCGACCTGACAACTTTAGCAAAAATACTAGGTGGCGGTTTGCCTGGAGGAGCGGTAGCTGGAAAGTCCGAAATAATTAACATGATTGAATCTAGTTCCGATCCAAATTTTAACAGGAATAATCGAATTGGGCACAACGGTACATTCAATGCTAATCCTCTATCGGCAGCGGCAGGAGTAACTGCACTTAATTTAATAGACTCAACAAATATCAATGCAATTGCTGAAGAAAGAGCCGTTGAATTGACAAAAGGTCTAAATGATGTCTTAACAAGAATGGAAATTCCTGGATGCGTTACCAATCTAAGTTCACTCGCGTTCCTAAGAATAGGAATTAATGAATCAGTTGCAGATCCGGATCAAAATCCAAATTCTGCACAACAAAACCGATCTCTTGGGACTGGTGATATTTCTAAACAGCTGAATTTAGCATTAATAAACAACGGAATACATGCCACTTCTACACGATTTATATTAAGTGCTGCTCACACACAAGATGATATTAAAACAACCATACAAGCCGTAGAACAATCGTTAATCGATGTCAGAAACCAAGGGTTGGTATAATAAATTTAAAAGCCATGCAACTTGAATTTAGTTCAACTCAAAGCAAATTTCGACAGGAAATAAGGTCTTTTCTAAAAGAAGTGTTAGGCCCTGAATGGTCTGGGATCCTCCCCGATTCTTATTTTACTGAAGAGAACTTCCCGAAAGTAAGATTCTTAACAAAGAAGTTAGCTCAAAAGGGCTGGTTGACTATGTCGTGGCCAAAACAATACGGAGGATTGGGAATGAACCATTTTGACCATCTGATTTTCAGTGAAGAAATGGCTTATTATCGAGCTCCAACCAGAGACATGACCATTGGTACTGAATTAGTAGGACCTACGCTAATGGTCTACGGAGAAGAATCACAAAAAGAAAGATTCCTTCCCTCAATCGCCAACGGAAATTCTATTTTTTGCCAAGGATTTAGTGAGCCTGGTTCTGGATCAGACCTCGCTTCACTCAAAACTTCTGCAGTTAAAGATGGGGATGAGTACATCATTAATGGCTCAAAAATTTGGACCAGTGGCGCCCACAAATCCACTCATTGTTATCTTATGACCCGAACAAATACTGATGCTCCAAAACATAAAGGCATTAGTATATTTATTGTTGACATGAAAACAGCAGGAATTTCGGTAAAACCTATAAAAAATATGTTTGGTGTTCATTACTTTAATGAAATATTTTTCGATGGTGTAAGAGTGCCTGTACAAAATATGATTGGAAAAGAAAATGAAGGCTGGTACATAGCAGCAAAAAGTTTAGATTTTGAACGATCTGGAGCCAGTAGATTTGCCACAAACAAAAGAAATTTAGAGGACATTTTATTTTTGGCAAAAAATACCATTTTGAATGGAATTTCATTATCTTCAGAAGCAAAATTCCGACGTAGATTTTCCAAGCTTTGGACATCTAATGAAGCAGGAAAATTACTCGCCCACAAGGTTTGCTGGATGCAATCTAAAGGTCTAATCCCAAATCGTGAAGCTGCTGCTTCCAAACTGATCGGAAGTGAAATCGCCCAGAAAATCTCTCGATTTGGTGTCAAAAGCGCTAACCTACACGGCCTACTAACGCCAGATGACGCTTGGGCGCCTCTTAACGGGAGACTAGCTATCGACTGGATGGATACTATTTCTTTTACTATTCGATCAGGAACGTCTGAAATACAGAAAAATATCATTGCTACTCGAGGTTTAGGACTACCAAGGTCATAGAATAATTATGTCAATTTCAATTATTACAGCGGTTGCATTAGGGGGTGCCATAGGCTCAGTGGCCAGATATATGGTAGACAGACTATTTACATTAACTTTTGGACCAGGAATATTAGGAATATTGATTGTAAATGTTAGTGGATCGTTTCTGCTAGGGATAGTGAGTGCAATAATTTTGGAACAAGACAAATGGCCTTCAGAATTAAAACTATTCACGTCTATTGGAATTCTAGGCTCTTACACAACTTTCTCCACATTAATGTTAACGAGTACTCAATTAGCCACCAATGGTGATTTGTGGAAAGGGATATTAAACATAGCAGCAAGTTTAATATTTGGCATATTAGCAACCATTTTTGGAATTCTTTTAGGAAAAGTCTTTATGCAAATCTAAGAAATTAAAATAACTGATGAGGGATTGCCAAACAACTATAGATTGCCAATCCCTCATCAGTTATAGTAGTTAGGATGTTGCCCGGTAGTGTAGAGGTATCACAGGGGACTTTGAATCCCTTGACCGAGGTTCGATTCCTCGCCGGGCAGCCAATATTTCTGATTAGACACAGAAAGAAAAGATGGAGCGGAAGACGGGATTCGAACCCGCGACCTTCTCCTTGGCAAGGAGATGCTCTACCAACTGAGCCACTTCCGCTAATATTTTGTGTGCCGAGGGACAGAATCGAACTGTCGACACCAGCATTTTCAGTGCTGTGCTCTACCGACTGAGCTACCTCGGCGTCGACAATATGTTAGAACCGCTATACTACAGTGTCAAGCAATTAAAATATCTTTCAAACTACAATTCCGGACGTGCGCTCCTCCTTTGTGAGACGGCTAGAAATGTAGTAAAATGTTAAGAACATCTTACCGATGTAAATTAACTGCTATGTGGGGCGAACTTGGCTGAATGTGACATTTTAGTAATCGGTACGGGACCAGGGGGTTATGTAGCCGCGATCCGTGCAGCTCAATTAGGAATGAAAACTGTCGTACTAGAAAAAGACAGTATAGGTGGGATATGCCTTAATTGGGGGTGTATACCTAGCAAGGCTTTATTAAGAAACGCCGAAGTACTCAGATTAATACAAAATTCCAATGAGTTTGGGATAGAAATTGACAACTTTTCCGCTGATTTTGGTAAAGCCATTAGTCGTAGCCGTGAAGTTGTAAATCGTTTAACAACTGGAGTTGAATTCCTTCTGAAAAAAAATAATGTGACCACTATCCAAGGCACAGGCAAATTCAACAAAGATGGTCTTGTCGAAATTTTGGAAACTGGTGAAATTATACATTCTAAAAATACAATAATCGCTACAGGAGCCCGCCCGAGAAATATACCTACAATCCCGGTTGATGGTGAAATAGTGATCACAAGTAAGGAAGCTTTACAACTAGAAACAATTTCTGAGAATACCTTGATTATTGGTGGTGGAGCAATCGGCTGTGAATTCGCTGATGTATATAATTCATACGGTTCTAATGTGACTATTGTAGAAATGCTAGATAGACTACTTCCGCTAGAAGACAATGAAATCAGCCAACAGCTTGAGCGCTCATTTAAAAGAAAAAAGATTAAGATTAATACCAGTACTTCAATAAATTCTGTAAAAATTCAAAATAATGAAGCTTTAGTGAATTTTACTGATTCAAAAGGAGGCCACGAACAATCCTTTGATAGAGTACTGTTGAGCATTGGAATACAAGCGAATTCTGATAACTTAGGCTTAGAAAATACCCTCGTTCAAACCGATCGAGATTTCATTATCATAGATGATCAAATGCAAACAACTCAAGAAAACATATTTGCAATTGGAGACGTTACAGGCAAATTGCCTCTAGCCCATGTAGCATCATCTCAGGCAACAAATGTTGTAGAACATATTGCTGGACTCAATCCTCCAACATTAGACTACAGTTTTATGCCACGAGCCACTTATTGTTCTCCCCAAGTAGCTAGTATAGGAATCACTGAATCTCAAGCTAAGGAATTAGGAAAAAATATTTCTATCGGCCGTTTCCCTCTATCAGCGAATGGAAAGGCATTGGGACTTGGAGAATCATCAGGTTTTATTAAACTTGTGTTGGATGAGGATGTAGGAGAAATTTTGGGAGCACACATAATTGGTGCTGAAGCAACAGAACTATTAGGCGAAATAGCAATAACGAAATTCTTGGAAGGCACAAACGAAGAACTTGGATTCGTCACGCACCCCCACCCCACCATTTCTGAGGCACTAAAAGAAGCAGCACTAGCTGCAACCAACCAAGCAATTCATATATAATTAACTAAAATTAACCGAGAGGTAAAAACCAAATGGCAACCAATGAACTAAGATCAAGTGATGATGTTGGTTTCGCTTACGACCTAGCGAAAAGTGAATTAACCGATTTTTATCGACAAATGCTTAGGATCAGAAGATTTGAAGAATCCAGTGCAAATCTGTATATGCAAGGCCATATTAAAGGATTCCTACATCTTTATATTGGAGAAGAAGCCATAGCTGTAGGATCCATAGCTGCTTTATCTTCAAATGATTATGTCGTAACACATTACCGAGACCATGGTCATGCAATTGCAAAGGGCATGGAAACCAAAACAGCCATGGCTGAATTGTGTGGAAAGTCTACTGGAAGTAGTGGAGGTAAAGGCGGATCCATGCATCTCATTGATGCTTCAAAAAGATTCATGGGAGGATATGCGATAGTAGCTGGACAAATGCCAATGGCGGCCGGAATCGCATTAGCTAACCAGTACCGTGGAGATGATAGCATTGTCTTATGTTACTTTGGAGATGGCGCAGTAAATGAAGGCGCATTCCATGAAACAATGAATTTGGCGTCTGTTTGGAATCTACCAATGATTTTCTTCCTAGAGAACAATCTCTATGGTATGGGTACACATGCCGATCGCGCTAGAGCTGGAGGTGCCCATGAAATTTACAAGGCTGCTGAGGCATATTCTATGCCAGGCATTCAAATTGATGGTATGCAATTAAGCACAGTATACAACCACACAAGAGCAACCGTTGAAGACATCAGAACAAACGGAGGTCCTAGATTTATTGAAGCAATGTGCTACAGATATAGGGGGCACTCAATGGCTGATCCATCTATGTACCGTGAGAGAGATGAAGTTGAAGAAAATAGAGAGCGTGACCCTATTGATAACTACAAAAATTGGCTAATTGGGAATCAATCATTTGACGAAAAAATCATCAAAGACATTGATTCCGAAATTGAAACTGAGATTGCATCTGCAGTAAAATTTGCAATGGATAGTCCTGAGCCAGAACCCGATACTTTATTTGAGAACATATATGTCTGATATCCAAAATGAAAATACAACAAAACCTGAAGCGAAGTTAAACCTACAAGGCGAATCTGAAATGATTCTAAGAGAAGCTGTAGCATTTGCTCTAGGAGAAGCACTAGAAGCTGATGATGATGTTTTCATAATGGGGGAAGACATTGGAGCGTACGGTGGTCCTTACGCAGTAACACGTGGATTCCTGGAAAAATACGGGGAAAAGAGAATCAAGGACACTCCAATCTCTGAAGCAGCAATCGTCGGTGCTGGTGGTGGTGCTGCAGTAGCAGGACTGAGACCAATCGTAGAATTAATGACAATCAACTTTAGCTTAGTTGCGATGGACCAAATCGTTAATCATGTTGCCAGATTTAGATATATGTCGAACGGACAATTCGAAGTCCCATTGGTTATCAGAACAGTTACGGGAGGCGGAGCTCAACTAGGTGCTACTCACTCTCAAAGTTTTGAAAGTATGTTCGCTTCGATACCTGGATTGTTAGTTGCAACACCTTCAACCCCATATGATGCGTTAGGTTTGTTACGTTCAGCTATAAAAGACAACAATCCAGTAATTTTCGCAGAACATGCATTGTTGTATGGAGTCAAAGGGAAAGTACCAAAAACATACTATGAAATACCCTTTGGTAAAGCAGCCTTTCGTAGAGAAGGAAAGGACATTACAATTATTGGGTATTCCAGAATGGCCCACATAGCTGATGAAGCTGCAGAGATACTATCTCATCGAGGAATCCAAGCAGACGTAATTGATCTCAGGACTCTGAGACCAATTGATATGGAAACTATTATCAAATCTGTTCAAAAGACTAATCGTGCAGTAATTGTAGAAGAAACTTGGTTAACCGGTGGATTTTCAGGCGAAATTGCAAGTCGCATCCATGAAACCGCGTTTGATTATCTTGATGGCCCTGTAGTAAGAGTCAATGGTCTAGATGTTCCTGCACCATATTCTGGAAAATTAGAGGCTGCAACAATCCCAACAGCACTTGAAGTTTCCGAATCAATCCGGAAAAATTTAGGGATTTAATTCCCATGGAGGTAAGTTCTAATGTCAATAAATATTAATATGCCTCAAATGGGATACGATATGCAAGAAGGGACCGTAGTCAAATGGCTCAAATCTGCAGGAGATGAAATTTCGGTGGGTGATGTAATTGCTGAAATCGAAACCGACAAAGCTGTAGTAGAATTCGAATCTCCAACTAAAGGGCAAATTTCGGAACTGCTTGTTGAAGAAGGCCAAACAATTGAAGTTGGAAAACCAATTGCAACTATTGACGATGGTGAAAACGAACAAATATCTGAATTGACAGAAAAAGACTCTCCTACAGTGTCCATCCAAGAAGCACCTCTGGAAACTGAGGAACCTGATTCAAATCACAATGAAGATGATCAACAATTAAACCCATCAGTAACAACCAGTGGAATCAAAGCATCTCCTATTGCAAAACGGTTAGCAAATGAAAGAGGCATTGATTTAATCAATGTAATAGGTACTGGACCGGGTGGTAGAATCACAAAAACCGATATTTTAAATCACTCTTCTGATGTAAAACCAAAAGTTGTATTGGAGAAACCATCTCAATTAACTGAACTCATTCAAGAAACACCTGTAGAAGTAGAGCCTGAAGAAAAATTAGAGGTTCAACCAGACCCCGAAGATTCTAATTCACAAACGTTGTCGAGAATGCGACAGCAAATCGCAAGAGTAACAACACTCAGCAAACAAGAAAAACCCCATTTTTATGTCTCTACTGATATCAACATGTCTGAAGCTATGAATGTCCGCACCCAAATCAACAAGGCTTTGGAAGCCGACGGAATTAGAATTTCGGTAAACGACATGATCCTCCTTGCTTGTGTAGGTGCTTTAAAAGAATTCCCCAACATGAATGCATATTTCAACAATGATCGTATTCAATTAAACGATCAAATCAATATTGGGATGGCAATCGCAACTGATGAAGGGTTAATTATGCCTGCTATCATGGACTGCGACTCAAAAGATCTTAAGGAGATTGCGGAGTCAAGTAAAGACTTGGTTCATAGATCAAACGCTGGCAGTCTACGTTCTCAGGAATACACAGGAGGGACGTTCGCGGTAAGTAACCTAGGCATCTTCGATGTCACTAGTTTTGTTGCGATTATCCAACCACCTCAATCAGCAATATTAGCAGTCGGAAAAGTTTCTCCACGTCCTATAGTACAAAATGACTCAGTAACTATTGGCCAGGTGATGACGGCAACCCTTGCTGCGGATCACCGAATAGTAGATGGTGCTGAAGGAGCAAAATTCATTCAACATGTGAAGACCACCCTAGAAACTCCAATGTCATTAGTAATGTAATCGTTTCAACATTTTGCCAGTCATTAATACTGCAGAAACTATTCCTACTAAACATAGAATAGATGCGATTAAGAAAAATTCTTGAAACAATTGTAATCCAGAAAACATAATTCCTTCTGCGATCCTATTCTGCGATTCTGCAAATGACTCATTACCCATTGGAGAAAAATTGATTTGATATGTTAAGTCTGAGTAACGAGACATACCCCACGCTGTAATAGTAGCAAGCCCCAATGTCATACCCAATATTCTTGCTGCGGTAATAGTTGATGCTGCTGTTGCAATCAATTCAATCCTCACTGCATCAATTGCAGCAGATGAGATGGGCGCAATCACCAAACCAAACCCAAATCCTAACGTTAAAAGGTGAATAGTAGTTTCAAAATTCGGGTAATCCAATCCCCAATTACTCATCAAATAAAATGAAACGGCCGCAACGCCAAGACCAATGATAATTGGCGTTCGATAGCCAAGATATTTCAAGATCACCGCTCCAACGACCGCTCCAACAGGAATCGCAACAGTCATACGCATAAGCATTAACCCTCCACCCAACGGAGTCATATTTAGTACAGTATTTGCCATCAGAGGCAATGTAACCATAGAAATAATTAATGCAGCCCCAATAATTAAATGTGTAATATGTACAAAATTAAATATCCTAGAGTGAAACATTTCAATTGGAAACAAAGGAAATCTAAATCGTTTAATTCTTATCGAAAACAAAATTAGTGAAATTAAACTTGTAATCAGCAAGCAAATCATTAAAAAATCCAAATCAGAAATTCTTGATAATCCCAATGTCAGTGTAGATAGTAATATAATCAGCAAACCACCACCTACAAAATCAATCGGTGCAGTTCGACGAACATTGTCCTGGATTAAAAAAAACACCCCTATAATTACAACCACACCTAGAGGAATATTGATCCAAAACGCCCATTTCCAATCCAATACCCTTATGATAACTCCACCCCATAAAGGGCCAATAACTGCACCAGCTTCAGCACATGCACCTAAAATCCCTAAAGGTATCGAACGACTATTTTGAGGAAATATATCTCCAACAATAGCAATTGAAATTGGAATCAAGGCTCCAGCACCTACTGCTTGGAATATCCTTGCAGCAATCAACAAATAAAATGATTGAGACAAAGCAACTAAGGCAGATCCTAGCAAAAACATTATTATGCAAAAAATGTACATATTCCGGTGACCAAAAATATCAGAGATACTTCCAATTAAAGGCATAGCGGCAACATAACCAAGCAAGTACCCTGTAACAGTCCAAGACGCTCGATCTAATTCATAGGTTGTAAATTTAAAATCTCGGATAATCTCAGGAAGAATTGTTACTACTACTGTCTGGTCGTCAGCCGCGATAAAAATTCCGAAAAATACTGGAATCAATACCAAATAAGGATATATTCTAGAATCAGAAGAAATGCCCAAAATACTTCTATTCGGTCGAAAACCCTTCATTACTATTCCCTAATAATACTACGGTACTTCAATTAATAATGGCTCATTATAATTCGAAAAAATTATCTCCCTAACAATATCCTCAGGATCACGATTTCCTATAGGGCCTATCAATCTTACTTGATTAATATAAAAATGATTCGAATCAATTTTTAATTCAATATTCGTCGACTGATCTAATAATCCATTTAGGCCAAATATTGGTGCTACAAAATTGGTCTTAATATCACCAAATACATTATATTGTTGCGTGTTGGGATCATAATTAAAACTTCGAATATTTTGCAAGTTTTCGATTACCTCGCCAATGGAATCTATAGGGTCCATCTCATCAAATGGATTCATGTTGGGAGGCAATAATTCCCATTCATTTTCCCGAAATGGATTTAGCATGAAAACCTCATCCTGAACAATTTTGAATCCGGATTTTATATAAAACCCATTAGACATTTCCCCATCAAAAATAATTGACACAGCATCCGGATTTACAAACTCCCCCTGAGCATTAGTTAAAAAAATCCCATCCATTATCTCTGTAAATCCATTGGAGTGAGAAATTTGAAATTTTACAGTTTTCGTATCCAACATTACCGTATGAGAATGATTCAAGATTTCTTCAACTGAGATCTGAGGCTCAACAATTGGAGTTGGAGTAATAAAAGAATTTTCACCTATCGAACAAGCAAGTAAAGTTGCGATCGGCAAAAACAAAAAGCATTTTATAAATTGAGTTTTTTTAATATTCATTTTATTATCATATAGATTTCTGTTTTGGAGGCTTGGCTAAAATCGCTAAGAGCATAGCAACTAAAGATGCGACGGCAAACATGTAAAATGCCAGTTGATAACTCCCAGTACTGTCATAAACTAATCCAGCCAAAATTGGACCCGAAATAATCCCAATCATTTGTACGCTACTGCGAAAACCTTGTATTGTCGCATAAGATTTCCTACCGAAATAATCCGCTATTAAAG
>CAZWTJ010000006.1:34253-42147 GCA_964637555.1 uncultured Dehalococcoidia bacterium
CGAAAACCTTGTATTGTCGCATAAGATTTCCTACCGAAATAATCCGCTATTAAAGATTGAGGTATTACCGCAATCCCTCCTTGAGCAACGGCATAAGCAAATAATGCGGGAATTACAGAAGAAATACTAGTTGCAGTAGACATCAAAAGCATCACACACGACATCATGCCCAAAGAAATTACCATGACATAACGTCTGTTGAAATAATCTCCTAAAACGCTCAGACCGAATCTTCCTGGAATACTCATTAATCCAACAGACCCTGCCAATGCTGCAGCTCCAATAGGGGTCATTCCTAAACCAATAAAATATGCAATGAGATGCAACCCAATTCCACCAGACACCAAAGATCTAACACCTATTGACGCTGCCAAATACCAAAAACTTGATGTGCGTAGTGCTTGAGATGCAGAAAATTCTGTAGTCTGGGACGTATTTTTTGCATTATCTTCTAAGCTTGTTTCTGATTTTTCTACTCCGTCCGGCAAATAACCATAGGGCTCTGGTTTATGTCTCATCAAAGCAGCAATGGGCAATCCCAACAATAAAACAGCAATTCCTATTACAATGCATGCATTTCTCCACCCAAATGAATCAATTAACCAACCAATTCCAGGCACAAGCAAACCACCAACCCCTACCCCTGCCCACATTATTCCAAAGGCCATTCCCCTTTTCTGCTTAAACCAATTTGCCACGGCTGTAGCACATGGCATTCCAACACCCATGCTACTACCTAAAGTTATAACACCAACATAAACGAAAAATACAGCAAGCAATGTATCAACTCTACTGAGGACAATCCAACCAACACTCATCAGTGGAATACCAATCAGCATCATTTTTCTTGGGCCAACCCTATCTACCAACCAACCCTCGACAGGACCTATCACACCTTGCTCTAATCTAGCAAATGAAAATATGGCAGATGTTACTGTTCTATTGCTACCAAACTCATTTTCCAATGGAATAATGAAGTTCCCGAAACCATGAAAGTTTATCCCTGACTGAATAGCCATTGCGATTGATCCCCCAATAGCGATCCACCAGCCAAAAAACATCTTTTTGGGAGTAGGAAATTTATTAGGGATTTTAAAGTCACTTTTTTGAAAAAATTGGAGTTTCATAGAATGATTGTAGCATTACTAAGTATGATCTTTTTAAGCCGGATTTTCAGTCAATTTAGTTTGAGAATCATCAACAAATATAATATCGCCTTCTTCCAATCGAAAATGTTGAATCCCTATTAAATTGTCCTTGGGAACTATCTCCATTTCTGCAGTAGTTACGATACATTGAGTATATTGAGAGATTTTGTCGAAAATCAATTTTCTTTTGATTCCATCCAACTCTGAAAGCATATCGTCCAACAATAGAATTGGTGAAGTACCTCGTATTTCAGACAAGTACTTAGCTTCGGCAATTTTTAAAGCTAAAATCATACTTCGCACCTGGCCTCTAGAAGAGTATTTGCCCGCTTCCAAATTGTTCATTAGAATCAGAAGATCATCACGATGGGGGCCAATCGAAGTTACTGCCTGAGAAATATCGGTTTCTCTTCTATTACTTAGTGCCTCAAGAACCTCCAATTCATGGTCATGAATTGGAGTAGAATCACTGAAGTTTGTAAGAAGAGTACAATGGTAACTTAGCAACAAATTACTTTCTTCTAAAGACATCTCAGAATAGAGTGAATTGGCCATTGTTGAAAGATCAGAAATGACCTGATTTCTCTTTTGAACAATGTAACTCGCATACTTTGACATATTTTTGTCCCAGAAATCCAATTCTCCAACTCTGTCTTTGTCAAATTTAATTGCCTTAAGCAATGCATTTCTATTTTTAACAATATTCTGGTACTTTTGTAGCGAACTTAAATATTTTGAGTCGATCCGTGAAATTAATACATCAATATATCTTCTTCGGGCAGAAGGACTCCCGAAAACTAACTCTAAGTCATCAGCGGTAAACAACACCGCATTTAAGTGTCCGACCAATTCGCTGGGAGTTTTCGGAATATCGTTGATTTTAATATTCTTCTTAATTAAGCCTGAGGGCGAATCTTGCCAATCAAAATTTTTGCGAGCATTTGTACGACACTGCAAATCAAGTTGTAGGTGTTCAGAAGAATTCCCTAAATTTACATCTATTGCTACCTGAACATGAGATAATTCTTCAAACAAATCCCAATTAACTAATTCATGATCATGTTTTGCCCGGGGTGATTTTGAAATTGCCATCATGTAGATAGCTTCTAATAAATTTGATTTGCCCTGACCATTTGATCCTTCAATTAAAACAATCCCCGTGGGCAAATCCAGCTCCAAACTTGAATAATTGCGAAAATTCCTTAAAGTTAAGTGTTCAATATGGATTTTCAACCTCGCGAACTAGTCTAGAATCTCGAAAATTGTAACACATACGTTTGACGAGTTTTATAGGTGAGCCTGAACTAATCGATATACTTAATCATTCCTTGAAATTCTTGTTCAGAAATTACAGGAATCATTTGTGCTTGAGCATCAGACAGTTTAGATCCTCCACCCTCTCCGGCAATCAAAAAATCTATATTTTGAGAAATTGAATTGCTAACAGCTCCACCAAATAATTTGATCTGATCCTGAATTTCAATCCTGCTGAAATTCATCAGTTTTCCCGTAACAACAAATTTCAAACCCTTCAAAGGAAGATTCTCCGAATCATTGGTATCAGTTCCTTCAAGATTAACTCCAGCAATTCTTAGTTTTTCAATCATGATTCTATTTTGGGGATTTTCGAAATACACAACGATTTGAGTGGCTATTTTAGGACCGATTGAATGAATAGCCTGCAAGTCTTCTTCTGATGCATCCATGAGAGAGAAAATGCTGCCGAAATTTTCTACTAACACATCTGCCGCCTCAATTCCAACATGCCGGATTCCCAATCCCACCACTAATTTAGCTACCGAGTTAATTTTACTATTCTCAATAGAATTCAAGAAGTTAGCAACACTTTTTTCACCCATTCCTTCGATTCCCAATAATGATTTTGCATCCAAATAATACAGATCTGCCAAATCTTCAATCAATTTTTCTTCAATCAATTTCTGGCCCCACTTCGTACCAAAACCATCAATATCCATAGCCTGTCTACTCACAAAGTGTTCAACAAGCCTCTTTAACTGTGCTTCGCACGATGCATTAACACAATAAACATTTACTTCTGATTCAAACTCTTTCAATTCCTGATTACATTCAGGACAATTTTTAGGCATTCCCCAAACAATTTCTCCGCCATCCCTTCTTTCTTTCAATGGGCTAACAATTTGAGGAATAACTTCACCGGCACGCTCAACAACTACATAGTCACCAATCATCAATTCTTTACTTTGAACAAAATCCGCATTATGTAATGTCGCTCTTTCAACAATTACCCCATTAATATTGACAGGTTCTAAAACTGCATAAGGATTAATACTTCCAGTACGGCCGACGTTGACTCTAATATCAATCAATCTAGTTACTTCTTGAACTGCTGGAAATTTAAAGGCTATTGCCCATCTCGGTTCTCTAGAAACATTCCCTAAAATACTTTGAAAATTAAAACTATTCACTTTGAAAACTATTCCGTCACAAGCAACATCCATAGAATCTAATTCATCCATCTTTGCCTTATAAAATTCAAGCGCGCGGTCTGTGCTAGTCACCAATTTACTCATAGGATTAATTTTAAAACCTAAATCTGAAAGCATTCCCAGAGTCTCCCAATGAGTATCTGGAAAAATTTCAAATGGATAACCAATTCCATAAATAAAAATATCCAATGCACGAGAAGCAGTAACCCCAGGATCTAATTGCCGCAATGATCCTGCAGCCGTATTCCTGGCATTTGCATATTCTGCTTCTCCTCGAGCTACTCGTTCTTCATTTAATTTGACCAGTTGAGACTTCGGAAAGAATATCTCGCCTCTCACTTCAAATCTGTCTAAAACCTGATCATTTAGGAGCCTTAACGGCAGACTTCTTACTGTCCTTAAATTTGCTGTCACATCCTCCCCAATGTTTCCATCACCTCTTGTTCCTCCTTGAATAAATCTGCCATTTTCGTAGGTCAAGGCTACAGCTAAACCATCAAACTTCAATTCGCCAACAATATCAACTTCATCTACACCTAATGATTGGCACACTCTTCGATACCAACTTATAAATTCCTCTTCATCAAATGCATTACCAAGACTAAGCATAGGAGCAGGATGTTCAACTTGATTAAATTTTCCTGAATGCGCCACCCCAACTCTTTGAGTGGGCGAATCATTAGTAATTAAATCTGGATAGGAACGTTCTAATTCTTGTAACTCTCGAAACATCCTGTCATATTCTGAATCAGGAATCTCCGGATTATCAAGGACATAATAATTATAATTATGTTTGAGTAATTCCGACTTCAAATCCATCATACGGTTATAATGTGCATCATCCAACATGTGCATATTATATACACTTCAATAGAACAACTATACAATTTATTTCCTAGACTCCTACCATTCTGAAAGATATACTCATACTAATTAAAAGTTTTTAGAGATTACATTGTCAAAATTCCAAGAATATCAAAGGTTTGTCAACGACCATCCCTCTCTCCAAACAATTGGAAACACACCAGTTGTTCAGTTGGATTTACCATTCGAAATCGGAGAAGCTCAGTTATTTGCTAAATGTGAGAATCTAAATCCAGGGGGATCGATTAAAGATAGACCTGTAATGACCATGATTGTTCACGCGATCCTTTCAGGGAAATTGGATAAATCAAAGACTATCCTTGACGCAACATCTGGAAATGCAGGTATTTCCTACGCAATGATTGGTTCAATGTTGGGATTTAACGTTACCTTAGTGATGCCAGAAAATGCAAGTGAAGAACGAAAAAAACGCATCATCTCACATGGAGCAAATATTATCTTTACTGATGCCATGCTGGGATATGATGAAAGTCTTCATGAGGTCAAGCGAATATATAAAAACAATCCCGAAAAATATTTTTACTGTGACCAATATAGTAATGAAAATAATCCTTCTGCTCATTACAATTCAACCGGTTCTGAGCTAATAAAACAATTGCCCGAAATTACTCATTTTGTAGCAGGGATTGGTACAGGCGGAACCATTAGCGGAGTTGGAAAAAAATTGAAGGAATATAATCCCAATATTCAAATCATTGGTATAAACCCAACAGAATGGCCTGGTATTGAAGGATTAAAGCCACTAGGAGAAGGCCATATAATCCCTGAAACTTTCAATGAAGAAATCGTTGACCAGTTAATAGATATTGATGTTGAAGAAGCATTTAAGATCTCGAAAACCCTTGCTGCAAACGGATTTTTTGTCGGCCAATCATCAGGTGCATATGTACTCGGAGCACTTGAGACCGCCAAGAAAACACGAAACGGCCAAATCGCCACAATTTTCAACGACCTCGGAGAAAGATATTTCAGCACTAACATGTGGGGACTGAATTAAATATCTAAATTCTGTACATCCAATGCATTTGTCTGAATGAAATCTCTCCTTGGAGTAACATCATCCCCCATCAATGTAGAAAACACTCCATCAGCTTCATTAAAATCTTCTATATCTACTTTTAGAAGGGTTCTTGTTTCAGGATTCATTGTAGTGTCCCATAACTGATCAGCTGACATTTCACCCAAACCTTTATACCTTTGCATCCCTATTCTTTGTTTGGTTTTCAAACCCTTAACAATCTCATCTCTTTCGGAATCAGTATACGCGTAATGCTCCTTCTTACCGGTTGTAATCTTATAAAGAGGTGGCATTGCAATATATAAATGTCCTGACCGAATAAGTGTATCCATGTGCCGAAAGAAAAATGTTAGAAGCAACGTTCTAATGTGTGAACCATCAACATCAGCATCAGTCATAATAATTACCCTATGATACCGTAATTTCTCCAGATCGAAATCATCGCCTAGACCGGCACCTAAAGCTGTAATAAGCGCACGAATTTCTTGATGAGCAAGCATCTTATCATCTCTAGCCTTCTCAACATTCAATATTTTCCCACGCAATGGAAGAATTGCCTGTGTCCTCCGGTCTCTACCATTTTTAGCAGTGCCTCCAGCAGAATCACCCTCAACCAAGCAAATTTCACTCAACTCAGGATTCTTCTCAGAACAATCTGCCAATTTCCCCGGCAAGCCGCCACCATCTAAAGCGTTTTTCCTAATAACCATTTCCCTTGCTTTGCGGGAAGCTTCGCGTGCACGTTGTGTAATCAAGCATTTATCAATAATCTTACGGGCATCGGCAGGATGATCTTCTAAAAACAACTGTACTGCTTGAGCAACAACTGAATCTGCTTGATTCCTTATTTCTGGATTCCCAAGTTTGCTTTTAGTCTGACCTTCAAATTGAGGCTCAGCCAACTTCACACTAATTACAGCCGACAAACCTTCCCGAGTATCTTCTCCTGAAAGATTAGTCTCACCCTTTTTTATAAGACTCTGTTTTCTCGCATAATCATTCATCACTCTAGTCAATGCAGATTTGAAACCTGTCTCGTGAGTTCCTCCATCAACAGTGCCAATACAATTAGCAAAAGAATTCAATGAATCAACCATCGAGTCATTGTACTGCAAGGCAACCTCAACAATATTCCCATCTACCTGCCGTTCAGCATAAATAGGCTCATCATGAATAACGTTCCTCTTCTGATTCAAATTTCTTACAAAACTTGAAATACCTCCTTCAAAATAAAAGGTGAATCGATTATTTGGCCAAAGATCCATATGCCAATCACTAGTGAAGCGAATTTCCAATCCTCGGTTTAAATATGCCATTTCTTTGAATCGTTGCCGAAGAATATTAAAGTCGTATGTGATTTCTTTAAAAATTTCAATATCAGGCATATAAGTCTGAGTAGTTCCAGTTTTCTTACTTAGACCTCTTCCTCTCAAAATTGGTTCAGACTCCATCTCAGAAATGGCCTCTCCTCGTGAAAATAATTGAGTAAAGAGGTGTCCATCCCTATAGACTTCAACTTTGAAATGGGAGGATAATGCATTCACAGCAGAAGCCCCTACACCATGAAGTCCACCTGAAACACTATATGCTTTGCTATCAAATTTTCCACCAGCATGTAGAGTCGTCATAATAGTCTCTAATGCTGGCTTTCCAGTTTCTTCATGTATATCAACCGGGATCCCTCGCCCATTATCTTGCACGCTCACAGAACCGTCATTTGCAAGATGAATATCAACTCTAGTCCCATGACCTGCCATAAATTCATCAACACTATTGTCAACAATTTCATAAACAAGATGATGCAAACCACGTTGATCTGTACTGCCAATGTACATTCCTGGCCTTCTACGAACAGCCTCCATGCCCCGGAGGACCTGAATATCACTTGCTGTGTATTCATCATTATTGGACTGCTGAGCTACCGGTTCAACTACCATGATTCACTCCTTTAGGAACGTAACACACTTGAAATTCAAAAATGTCGCATCGAGAGAGATCAAAAAGAGTTTTCTAGAAACCATTCAATTGAAGAATGAAGCCAAGAAAAATCATCGAATCCACATTCCCCTTCGACACAAAATTTGTTAATTGCACATTTCCACATCTTTTGTATATGTATTCTACCAATTTACAGGGGCGGAGACAAGAAAAAAGAACGCAATTTCTGAAAAAATTTTATATTTTACAAAATTGCAACATTTTCAAAGTTTAAACAATTTCCTTTACAATTGAATTTTAACATGATAAATTTATCTTAAATTGAATACGCACATAGCTGAGCGCCTTGTTAGAGGCATAAATACGGAAGTCCGGTTTAATTCCGGCGCTGACCCGCAACGGTAATTGATCAAAAAATCAAAGCCCGATACGTAGCT
>CAZWTJ010000007.1:0-40849 GCA_964637555.1 uncultured Dehalococcoidia bacterium
AGCGGCTTAAGGCACCTGTCTTGAAAACAGGCATACTGAAAGGTATCGTGGGTTCAAATCCCTCCCCCTCCGCCAAATGAAATTCTAGAATGTTATTAACAGTTAGATATATAATGGATTAAATCCTTGTTACGGTGAATTGTTTTGAAGCTACATGAGTATCAAGCCAAGAAATTTTTATATGAATATGGAATACCCACCCCAAAAGGAATAGTGATCGATAAAGTAATTGACGCTTCTTCGGCTCTAGAATCATTAGGTGGAGAAGCAGTTGTCAAAGCACAAGTATATGCCGGAGGGCGAGGTCAATCAGGGGGAATAATTAAAGTTTCATCACCTTCAGCAGCTACAGCAGCTGCAAAGAAGTTGCTCGGATCTACACTAGTTACTTATCAAACCACCCCGGAAGGAGTTCCAGTTTCTTCAGTCCTGCTTGAAGAAACTGTGGAAATTCAGGATGAATTATATCTCAGTATGCTCATTGACGGATCCTCGGGCGGAATTGCGATAATCAGCAGTAAAGAAGGGGGAGTATCCATTGAGGAGGTTGCTAGAAACAATCCTGAATTGATATTTAAAGCGCATATTGATCCAACACTTGGAATGATGCCATACATCTCTCGTTCAATAGCAATTGCGCTCAAGCTGGAAAACTCTTTGATTAATCCATTCTCGAAACTCTTACAATCTATGTATTCACTTTTTTTAAATCTAGATACATCACTAATTGAAATTAACCCGCTAGCAATTACCAAAAAGCAGGAATTTATAGCGCTTGATGCAAAAATAGAAATTGAAGATGATGCCCTGTTTAGACACCCTGATGTTATTAAATTAAAAGATGATTCCCAAGTTGACCCTCTAGAATTAAAAGCTGAAAATGCGGGAGTGAATTATGTGAAGCTCGATGGGGATATTGGATGTTTGGTTAATGGAGCGGGTCTTGCAATGGCGACTATGGATGTTATTACAAATGCTGGCTTTTCCCCAGCGAACTTTTTGGATGTTGGAGGAACTGCAGACCAGGGGACAGTTGCGGAGGCTACCCGAATTATTTTATCTGATGCATCAGTAAAGAGAATATTTATAAATATTTTTGGCGGTATTGTTCAGTGTGATATGGTTGTAAATGGGGTACTAGAGGCTCTAAGCAACAGCCCTAAAAACCCTCCACCAATCATAGCAAGACTAATGGGAACGAATCAGGAAGAAGCCCGGAAAATACTTTCCAACTCTGGTCTAAATGTCATCCTACCCGAGTCGTTGACTGAAGCCTCTGAAGCAATTTCAGGATAATGTCAGGAGAAACAATTGAGTATTATCGTAAATTCTGAAACAAGATTGCTCGTCCAAGGCATCACCGGTAAAGAGGGAGCATATCATGCCGTCAAATGCAGAGAGTATGGAACAAACCTAGTAGCTGGAGTTACCCCTGGAAAAGGGGGACAAGTAATTGATGGCGATATTCCTGTTTTCAATACAGTCCAAGAAGCTGTAGATTCAACTGGAGCAGATACGTCCTTAGTGTTTGTTCCTCCAGCATTTGCCGCAGATGCAATCGCCGAAGCTGCAGATTCTGGCATCTGCACCATCGCCTCCATAACTGAAGGAATTCCTGTTAGTGACACAATGCGAGTTGCAAAATATATCAAAGGTTTGGACAATGTGCGACTTTTGGGCCCAAATTGCCCCGGGGTCATATCTCCAGGGGAAAAATGTAAAGTTGGGATAATGCCAGGTCAAATTCACCTTCCTGGAAATATTGGCGTAGTGTCTCGAAGTGGAACTTTAACCTATGAAGCTGTCGGCCAATTAACCGCACTAGGCATCGGCCAATCTACTTGTGTTGGAATAGGCGGAGACCCTATTACAGGAACGTCTTTTATTGACGTTCTAACAATGTTTGAAAATGATAATCAAACAGACGCTGTAGTATTAATTGGCGAAATTGGCGGTACACGAGAACAAGAAGCCGCGGAATTTATAAAAACCGAATTTTCGAAACCTATTGCAGCTCTAATTGTTGGACAAAGCGCACCACCAGGGAAGCGTATGGGCCACGCAGGTGCAATAATTACCGGTGAGGCAGCTAAAGCTTCAGAAAAAATTCGTTCGCTATCAAATGCAGGTGCCAGCATTATTCCCTCACCTGGAGAAATCGGCTCAACCATTAATCAAATAATTAATAATTGATTTACTTCGAAGGCTCGCTAAGTTGTCGCCAGCGAAAGCAACCTACTACATGGTCATTTACCATCCCAGTTGCTTGCATAAATGAATAACATATTACCGGGCCAACATACTTAAATCCCTCAGATTTCAACGATCGACTCATTAATTCCGACTCTTTTGTTCTTGGTGGTACAAAAGACATTTCACTAAAATTGTGTTGAATCGTCTTCGATCCAACAAAAGACCAAACATATTCTGAGAATGATCCAAAATTCCTAGAAATTTTTATGAATGCCTGTGCATTTAGAATTACACTCTCAAGCTTGCTTCGATTCCGAATTATCGATGGGTTTTTAAGCAGTTGCTCGATTTTTTTGTAATCGTACCTTGAAATCTTTTCAGGATCAAAGCTATCCAAAGCCTCTCTAAAAGCATCACGTTTCATGAGGATAGTACTCCAACTCAATCCTGCTTGCATTCCTTCAAGAATTAAAAATTCAAACAACTTTAAATCATTTTTCAAGGGTTCACCCCATTCTTGATCATGATAGATAATCATTTGGTTTGAGTGATTTAAATTACCCCAACAAGAATAAATACCAGATTTGGTTTCTAATTCAGAATTCATTTTGCCTCCTAAGATCAATATTAAACATGAAATTCATACAGCAAACAAATAAACTTAAAATCAACAAAATCACCTTGACATCTTAGAACGTTCGTGCTAAAAATTATTAAATATTAAGAACATTAAAAGTCCAGAATCTGATAGGTATGACAATGACAACATCTGACAAAAATAAAGCACTCGACATAGCACTTGGGCAAATTGAACAACACTTTGGCTCAGGAGCTGTAATGAGATTAGGCGAAATGGATACAGCATCGAAAGTTGACGGAATTTCTACAGGTTCTCTTTCGTTGGATACGGCTCTGGGGATAGGAGGAATTCCTAGAGGGAGAATTACAGAAGTTTTTGGCACAGAATCATCAGGCAAATCAACTTTGGCTTACCATGTAATGGCCAGTTCACAAAAAGCTGGAGGAACAGTCGCCTATATCGACGCAGAACATGCACTGGACCCTGATTATGCCGCCAAATGTGGAGTTAATGCGGACGAATTACTCCTTTCGCAACCTGATTCTGCAGAAGAAAGCCTTGAGATTTGTGAATACCTTGTTCGGAGTGGGGCTGTCGACGTAGTAGTATTGGATAGTGTCGCGGCACTGGTTCCAAAAGCGGAACTAGATGGAGATATGGGAGATACGCACATAGGTCTGCAAGCTAGATTAATGTCCCAAGCATTACGCAAACTTACCGCAGCTATCGGCAAATCTAATACCGCAGCTATTTTTATTAATCAATTACGCGAGAAAGTCGGCGTCTTCTTTGGTAACCCTGAAGTAACTCCGGGAGGACGCGCCCTAAAATTTTATAGCTCTGTGCGTATTGAACTTCGACGTATTGAATCAATAAAACAAGGTACTTCCATAATGGGAAATCGAGTCCGTGCACGTGTAGTCAAGAACAAAGTGGCTCCACCATTCCGTGTTGCTGAATTCGACATAATGTTTGCCGAGGGAATTAGTCTAGAAGGGGATATTATCGACTTGGCCACTGAGGCCTCAATTATCAAAAAAAGTGGGGCACACTATTCCTTTGGTGAAACGAAATTGGGCCAAGGAAAAGAAAATGCTAAAACTTTCCTGAAATCGAACCCTGACATATCCAACGATATAATTGGACAGCTAAAACAGCCTGTCGATTAGACATACCGATACCAAAAATAAACAACGCCAAATGCAAGCCAACAATTCCTCTCAAGAGAGTTTCACAAAATCCATCAAGGCAGCGAAGCGCTTCATTTCTTATAGACCGCGTAGTGAATCAGAAATTCGTGAAAAACTTTTAATCAAATTTTCACCTGATCTGGTCGAAAGAACTATAGATTTACTGAAATCTCAAAATACAATTAACGACTCTCTGTTTGCAAAGTTTTGGGTCGAAAAACACACAAACTCGACTCTAAGGAGTTCAAGCTTTATAAAAGCCGAACTCAAAAAGAAAGGTTTGGAAACAGAAATTATTGATGCCGCCACAGAGCAAATAAACGATCAACATGTGGCATATATTTGCGCCCTAAAAACCGTCAAAAACTTTCATTCGGATCAGCATCAAGTTTTTATAAACAAAATACTAAGATCATTAATTTACAGGGGATTCGATTATTCACTGTCAGCCAAGATCGCCGAAGAATTATGGAAAGAAAACTCTGAAACAATTGCTTAATCTTCCGATATGCGCAATTATAATCCATAAATCAAAAAGCCTTTAGACAAAATGGAGGTCTAACAATGCTTGAAGGTGAATCTTTAAGATTAATTCTTATAGGGGTTTTTGTTCTTTTGTCTGCATTTTTCTCTAGTTCTGAGGCTGCATTTTTGTCATTAGAAAGAGGGCGAATTGCACACCTTGTGAGCATAAATAAATCTGGGGCCAAAAGCGTCGCCAAAATGATACAAGATCCTGAGCGGTTATTGTCAACTATCCTATTGGGAAACAACTTGGTCAATGTCGCATTTGCATCAGTGGTTACAGTAGTTGCAACAACTTTGCTAGAAGAAAGATTTGGATTAGCAGTCACCACTATAGCGGCCACAGCCTTTGGCACAATTATCCTATTGATTCTTGGAGAGGCCGCTCCAAAAGCATTCGCTATAAGACATCCAGAAAAGCTTGCATTTTGGTATGCATCAACTTTGAGATTTCTAGATCTACTATTCTGGCCCATAACAACTTTGTTAAGCTCCCTAACACGTTTACTAGTTAAAATCGCAGGAGGCAAAGAGCGTGAATCCACAATTACAGAAGATGAATTGCGAACATTAATAGATGTTGGTGAGGCAGAAGGCACTCTCGAGGGAGGAGAGGCTGCTCTACTTGAAGCAGTTTTTAAATTTGGTGACACTCGCGTTCGTGAAGTCATGACCCCTAGAACTGAAATTGTTTCAATTCCTGAAGGGACAACTCTCGATGAATTTCTAAAAGTATATTCTAAAAACACTCATACACGTTTTCCCGTTTTCAAAGACACTGAAGAGGAAATAATCGGATTAATTTCTGCAAAAGATATTCTTCGGAAAATGGCTGAATCTGGAATCGATGCCAAAGACCCAATTACTCGAGAGATTAGAGAGGTCTATTTTGTTCCAGAAACTAAAATGATTGCAGCTATGTTCGATGAAATGAGACTTTCTGGAAACCAAATGGCCGTAGTGGTAGATGAGCATGGAGGACTATCAGGGCTGATAACCCTAAGACGTATTTCGGAAGAAGTTGTTGGACCAGTAGGCGAAGAAGGAGAAGGTCCTGAAGAGGAATTTTCCGAAATTTCGGAAAATGAATTTCAAGTAGATGGAATCATGAGTATTCCAGAGTTTAACGAAGAGTTAGGTGTAGAATTGCCTCAGGGGGAATTTGACACTATTGCGGGCTTCGTACTAGAAATTTTGGGACATATACCTACAAAAGCCGAACAATTTGAATACAAGAATATTAGTTTCGAGATTTTGGAAATGCGTGGCCTGAAAATTGAATCACTCAGAGTAATTATTCACCCCAATCCTGATGGAGACATTGACAATGAATTTAATTCTGATGAGACACGGACAAACTGAGCTCAACCGTAAAGGGAAAATCCAAGGAAACAATAATTCTCATCTTAATTCTACAGGGAATTATCAGGCTCAGGCTCTCGCCTCTAAAATGCAACTCGAGTATCCTAAAGCACTCTATACCAGCCCCATCATCCGGGCAGTAGAAACGGCCGAAATTATTGGCGGTCAGGTAGATTTGATTCCACAATCATTAATGGGGCTATCTGAGCATAATGTTGGACTGCTAGAAGGATTATCGAGTAAAGAAATGAGAACAAAGTATCCTGATTTTGCAATGCATTGGGATTTGGATCCTCAGAATGCTATGCCACCTGAAGGGAATACCCTTGGAGAAATCCAAGAAATCGCCTGGAATACCATATTGAAGCTAAACACCAAACATCAAAATGAATCAGTCTTGGCTGTAAGCCATAATTTCACCATTTTATGCTTGGTTGCAAAAGTATTAGATCTCCCTCTCATAAATTACCGAAACTTTATGGTGTCTTTATGCAGTATAAGCAGACTCATTCTAGATTCATCAGGAAATGCTAAATTGGTTTCACTAAACGAAACCGGACATTTATTTTAAGGTGTTAGACGTGAATATCGAAGAAAAGGACAATTCACTCTTAGTCCAAAAATTACAAACGCGTGTGAAGTCAACCTTTGAAGAATTCGGCTTGGTTCGCACAAAACTCATTGTTGCTGTTTCTGGAGGCGCGGATTCTCAAACACTTCTACACATTCTAAATTCAATAAAGGATGAGCTTTCATTAACTCTACATGGAGCACACTTTAATCATGGTTTGAGAGTACCAGATTCTGATTATGATGCAAAAATTGTTGAAGAGCTTTTCAAAAAATATCATATGAAATATAACATTGAGTCTGCATCATTGAAAAACATCTTTGGCACAACCTCATCGACTCTTGAAACAACTGCTCGGCAATTCAGATATGAATTCTTTTACAAAATTGCAGCTCAAGAAACGGCCGACGCTATTGTTCTGGGACATACATCTGATGATCAAGCTGAAACTGTGATGATGAACATTTTTAGGGGGACTGGATTACAAGGCTTGCAAGGCATGAAGTCGTTTTCAACAAGGCAAAATGGCAAACACCCATTTGCCATTGTCCGTCCCTTAATTTCCACCTCTCATGAAGAAAATTTGTCATACTGCAAAATTTCAAATATTCGTCCACTAGAAGACCCAACAAATTCTTCTCTTATCCCCAGACGGAATTGGATCAGAAATTCACTTATTCAGGATGTCAAAAATTTCTATCCGAATATTGTGCCTTCATTAAACAGATTAGCAACAATGTCCCAGGACGATTATAAGCTCATTGAAGAATTGATTGACAAGGAATGGAACTCGGTCGTTTCTGACACTATATACCCTTCTCTAAATTCTCACCTGTCAATCAGTCTCAAAATCAAAGAAGTTTTAAGCCTGAATCCAAGTATTCAAAAACACCTACTCAGAAGAGCCTATTTCAATATCGTCGGCAATCTTGAAAACTTAACTTATCATCATGTTGAACAACTCATTGATGTGTTAAAGGGGAAAAGCGGAAAAGCCTGCTTTTTGCCAAATGCTATCCAGGCAATCAATGAATACAACACATTAACTTTTTACAAAAATCAAGTCGGACTTTCTGGTTGTGTAAAAACACATCCTATTGCAGTGAAAGTGCCCGGAGAAACAATACTCTCTAATGAATGGTCTATAAAAACTAGTTATTATTCAGGTTCGTTGTCCTCGAATCCAAAACAAGAAAATCTTTCTGCAGTTTTTAGGGAAACGTTGGGAGAAACCGAATTATATATCCGCACAAAGATTCCCGGAGATAGATTTCAACCACTTGGTATGACCCAAAGCAAAAATTTAAGCAGATATTTTATCGATCAAAAAATTCCTCGGAATCGTCGGTGTTGTTTACCTCTATTAATTTCTAATGACTCAATAGCCTGGGTCGGAGGACTTCAAATTGCGGAATGGGCAAAAGTGAATAACAGGGCTGAACCAATTTTGTTGGTTCAATTAAAAACCAATCTACAAAACCAAGCTGAGTTTTGAATTCGCCGTGGGACCGGGGAGACGTCCTCTTCTAGCAACTGCTTTCCCATCGACTTCATGTAATTCAGCACTGAAAAAGTGCTGGGGGGCCTCAGAAATATATTTACTTACTACAAAGCCCGCAATTGGAGAATTTGCTTCAGAGAATTCTTTAATTGTTTGAGGAGTAAGATCGCCACCTACAAAAATTTCTACATGAGTAGCAGAAGCCAGATCCAATCGTGCCCTAATCTCATTAGCTAATTCAACAGTAACACCACCTCTTTCAGGAGGTGTATTTAAAAAAATCCCTCGCAGCCTCTCTCCTAGACCCCCTGCAAGGTTCAAAGCCTCGATCGCTTCGTCCTGAAGAACATGAACGACTGAAATCCTAGGGATTCCTTGAGGAAGATGGTCGTCCATAGCTTTAGCTGCTGAAAGAGTATCTCCAAATATTAATGGCAAGGATGTTGGCATGGTTCCGAAAGGAGTTAGCTGCGACATTCTAGCACCTAAAATTGTTGAGCATCCAACACAACCACCCACAACAGCGGCATAATCCATCATAGCCGCAACATTAGGGTGCACTCCACTTGCCCCATTTGAAATTACAGGTGTGTCTCCCGCCATATCTACACAGTTTCGTGCTGCAGTAGCCCAAGAAGTACTTGAACTAAGTATTCCTGTAAGGGCTGATTCATAAAGTGCTATAGAGCTATATGGTGCCTTGATTCTCATTACTACTTCATGAGACTCAATAGAATCACCATCGTCCAATGCCCAAACTTCGCTCCCACGTTCTGGCAGGATTTTGCCTAATAGTTCGACACTTTCACTAATTCCGCAAACTACCCCTTCTTTATCCGAAAATAACTCCAATGTTACCGGCGGATTAAGATTTTCGCTACGTAATATTGTTTGAGCTCTCTGCAGTTCGACGTTTGCGGTATCTCCGAGCAGTACTTGAGCTCTTGCATCAAATTCATGCGTTGTCATAATTCCTACCTAAAGTGAAACTAAATAAGCCCGATCATGGTACAGTCGAAAAGTTTAAACTGCAAGGAGTATTTTACCCCAACTATTCATTAGTTTTTCCTGTCTTAATCCTAATTTTTCTAGCGGCTTTCCGCATCCCTCCTAAACGCATTCTAAGAAGGCCACGAAGGTCCGTAATGACTGTATTAATTATTCTAACTCGACTTTCAGGATCATCTTTCCATAAAACCGGGATTTCTAAAATCTTAAGACCTGCTGCAGACGAAATTAGCAATAACTCAGTGTCCCAGAAAAAACCTGTATCCTTAATCATTGGAACAGTTTTTTTGGCCAAGCTACCGTGCATTGCCTTGAATCCGCATTGTGCGTCAGAAATGCCTGGGGAAAACATCAATTTTATCAAGAAATTGTACCCTTTTGATAAAACACTTCGAAAAGAAGTGCGTCTCAAGACTTGAGATCCTTTAATCAGCCTAGATCCAATCGCAATATCACATATGCTTTCATCGATCGCGGAGATCAACGCTTCAAAATGGATCAAATCTGTCGACAAGTCAAGATCCATATAACATACAATTTTCGCATCCGAGGATGTCCATGCTTGACTTAAAGCCCGCCCCCGTCCTCGGAGTTCCATTCTAGTGTAGCGAATCTTACCAAGAGAATTAGACTCCAATTCCAATCCAATTTTTTCAGAACCATCAACAGAACCATTATCGAATATTGAAATATTCCAATCCCAGCGATTATTGAATTTAGCCAAAAAGTCCTTGAGGTTATTGATTTTCAGGCTTAAATCTTCTTCTTCATTAAATATCGGGATAACTACATCGACGGATGTTTTCATTATCAGGTGATCCTAGTGCAAAAAATGCCTCTTACCAGTAAATACCATTGATATACCACAATCGTTCGCAGCATCTATTACTTCTGAATCTCTAATAGACCCGCCAGGTTGAATAATAGAAGAAATACCATTTTTGCTTGCAACTTCAATATTATCTGGGAAAGGGAAAAATGCGTCGGAAGCCATCACACTCCCCAATGTTTTAGATGCCGCACTCTGAACAGCTAGTTTAACGCTTATGACCCTATTAGGTTGGCCTGCGCCCATCCCGATCAGCATATTTCCTTTGGCTAATACAATAGCGTTTGACTTCACATGCTTGCAAGCCTTCCATGCAAATTCTAAATCTTTCATTTGCTGATCAGTTGGGGGTTTTTCTGTAACTACTTGCCACTCTGACGGAATATCTTCCGAAACATCTGCTGTTTGCACGAGAGCTCCACCACTGATTTGCCGAATTTCAATTTGACTTGCATAAGTTTCTAAGTCTTGAATTTGAATGATTCGGTTCCGACGACGCTTCAGCGTCTTGAGAGCATCAGGGTCAAAATCAGGAGCAATTACCATCTCAAAAAATACTCCACTCATTGCTTTAGCAGTATCGTTAGAAAGGGTTGAGTTAAATGCTACTATTCCCCCAAAGGCAGAAGTTTCATCACCTTCAAACGCATTTTTATAAGCTGTTGGCTGATCATTGGAAACAGAAAGCCCGCAAGGATTTGTGTGTTTTACAACTACCGCGGCATTTACTGGAAAGTCGGATACGATTTTCCATGCAGCATCGGCATCAACAAAGTTGTTGTAGGACATTTCACTACCGTGTAATTGTAGAGAATTAATTAACCCTCCATCAATAGTTGGATCAGCAAATAATGTCGCCTTCTGGTGCGGGTTTTCTCCATATCTTAGCTCTCTAACTTTCTCAAAGCCTAGCGCAAATTCATCAGCAGAAATATCATTCTCTTCGGCTAAATATCTTGAAATAGATGAATCATATTGTGCGACATGCTGAAACGCTTTTTTAGCTAAAAACCTCCGCTCTGCGAGAGTAATTTCACTAGCCGATTTAAGTCTTTTAATAATCCATTCAAAATCTGAACTATGGACTATCGGCAGCACATCCGGAAAAGATTTTGCTGCTGCACGTAGGAGTGTTGGTCCTCCAATATCTATATTTTCCAATGCGTCGATTAAATTTGAGTTGTCTGCTTTAATTGTCTCAACAAAGGGATATAAATTTACAACTATTATATCGATAGCTACTATGCCTAAATCATCAATTTGTTTTAAATGACTTTCAACATCTCTACGGGCTAAAAGCCCACCATGCACAAACGGGTGAAGTGTCTTAACTCTCCCATCCAAAATTTCAGGAAATTTGGTAATCTCGGAAACTTCCCTAACTGAGATTCCCGCATTATATATTGCCTTGGCCGTCCCCCCGGTGCTTACAATTTCTATTCCTAATTCAGTTAATTCCTTGGCAAATTCTATGATTCCTGTTTTGTCATACGTACTAATCAAAGCTCTCATCAAATTTGTCCTTATATTCAAAAATTTTCAATTATTACCTGCGTAGAGCCTTCTTGATTCTGTTCAATAATTGATCCAACAATCTCAGAATCAACCAAGTTTGACAATATTGTATCGGTATTTTCCTTGGCACAAACCATTACCATTCCAATTCCCATATTAAATACTCTAAACATTTCTCCATAGGGGATTTTGCCTCTTTGTTGCAAAATTCGAAAAATTTGAGGAGTCTCCCAAGATGTATAGTCAATTAGTGCCGCAAGCCCAGAAGGAAGTACTCTAGGGATATTTTCCAAAAGGCCTCCTCCTGTCACATGAGCCATTCCCTTAACTAGGTGCCGAACCGATGAAACACTTTTCAAATATGAAGGGTGGGGTCTCATCAACGCTTCACCGTATGTAGATTCTAGCAAGGGATCATATTCGAATAGTATATCGGGGGCCTCATCCGTGTTGAAGATTTTTCTTGCGAGCGAGTAGCCATTGGTATGAAGCCCATTAGAAGGAATCCCAATGATTGTGTCTCCTGGGACAATATGGATTCCGTCAATCAATGACTTTTGCTCAACTGCCCCGAGAACAAATCCAGCCATATCAAAGTCAGACCCTGAATACATTCCAGGCATTTGGGCTGTTTCTCCTCCTATAAGAGCACAAGAATTATATTCACACGCCCGGGCGATTCCCTTAATCAATGCAAGCAACATGTCTTCCTGAAGAGAAGCTACTGCGATGTAATCCAAAAAAAATAGAGGGTCAGCGCCAGAGACTAAAATATCATTGACGCATGCATTGACTAAGTCCTCCCCGATCGTATCATACCTCTCAAGATGAATTGCCAATCGTAATTTTGTCCCAACACCATCTGTGCTAGAAATCAGGATTGGGGATTGATAATTTGACAACTTATATGCTGCACCGAATCCACCGACTCCTGACAAAACATCCTTTCCATGGGTTGGATTCACAACCGCAGCCAGCTGTTCTTTAAAAGACTGGGCGGCATCTAAATCAACCCCAGAAGCTTTGTAAGACAATTCTTCCATCAATAAAAGCTACCTAACTAAATTTCCATGGCCAATTTATCCATTTCGATTTGAACAGGAATTGGATATTCTCCTGTGAAACAGGCCATACAATAACCATCTTTTTTGCCCTTGACCGCCTTTAACAACCCAGGAATACTCAAATATCCCAAAGAGTCAGATCCAATAATAGAATTGACTTCTTCAGTAGTCTTATCCGCAGCAATTAATTCACCCCTAGTAGCCATATCAACGCCATAATGACAGGGCCATTGAATGGGTGGCGCACAAATACGTAAATGAACTTCAGTCGCGCCTGCATCCTTTAATAGCCTTACAACGGGAGGCGTAGTGGTTCCCCTCACAATACTATCATCAACTACTATTAACCTTTTACCTCTAACAAGTGAAGACATAGGATTCAGTTTCTTTCGAACACCAAGTTCTCTTTCTCTCTGGTCAGGTAGGATAAAGGTTCTGCCAACATAACGGTTTTTGACCAGGGCATCTCCATAAGGTATTCCAGACTGCTGTGCATAGCCTGAAGCTGCCGGAGAAGCAGAGTCGGGAACGCCTACCACCATATCCGCCTCGACTGGATGTTCTTTTGCAAGCTCAATACCCATGGCCACACGTGCTTCATAAACCAATTTTTCATCAATGATGCTATCAGGACGGGCAAAATAAATATGCTCAAAAACACACAATGCGTTTGGTTGTGTTGACACATGTTGATATATTGTTTGAATCCCTTTAGGTCCTAACTGTACAGCTTCTCCTGGTTTTACGTCACGGACTAACTTTGCGCCGACATGATCCAGCGCACAGCTTTCAGAAGCAACAACCCATCCATCTTTAAGCCTCCCTATACACAGAGGGCGAACACCTCTAGGGTCTCTAATAGCAATCAAATCAGTTGGTGTCATCACCGCTAATGAATATGCTCCTTGCAACCTTTGCATACAATATTTTAATCGATCGGCCCAAGTGGATCCTGGTGCTGTAGTTAATGAATGTGCTATCACTTCGGAATCATTACTCGAATTAAATTTTACTCCCTTGTTAACTAACTCTTCTCTTAATTCTTTAGCGTTAACTAAATTCCCATTATGCGCTAAAGCGATCTCATTACCGTCATTCGACGAAACAATTGGCTGCGCATTACCAATCCTGTTGGATCCTGTTGTTGAATATCTCGTATGAGCAATTGCGATATTTCCACGCATCACATCCAATTCAATATCTTTAAAGGATTGATTAATTAAGCCCATACCTGTTTGAACTTGAATCGAAACACCGTTAGAAGATGCCACTCCTGCGCTTTCTTGTCCTCGGTGTTGGAGTGCATAAAGTGCAAAGGTCGCAACGTTAGCTGCGTCTAATCCCTCAGTGTAAGTTCCTACAACGCCGCATTCTTCGTGCCACTGGCGTGAAAAGTTCATTGTTTTGTTGCTGTTAAGCACATAAGCTCCTAAGTCACAAAGTGAACTACGGTGTTTTATGGAAAACTATGAAAACTCATTATAAAGAGCGGCTGCAGGCGGGTCAAATTTCTAAAGCCAAAATGCAGAATCATTTGTAAATTTTCAATCTGGAAATAAACTCTTGAACCTGATTCGGTACCAGGCCTTGGAGGCTTTCTCCTTCAGATATTTTCCTCCTGATTTCACTACTGCTTATATCTAACATTTTAGATTTTAGGAATATAATTTTGCCAGAAATATCTGAAATCCGTGAAAGTTCTTTTAGCACAGTTGGAGATAACTCATATTTACGTTCAGCAAATATGAGTTTCGTCAGTTCTAGTATCCTTTTGGGATTCTTCCATAGAGGAAATGTTTCGATTGCATCACTGCCTAAAATCAAAAAAAATTGATCCTGATTTCTGTGCTGTCCCACTAATTCTTCAAGTGTATCCGAAGTATATGTTGGTCCGTCTCTAATCAACTCTATATCGCTTGAGAAAAATTTTGCATTATCAATTATGGAAATATCAACCATATGTTTTCTAATGTCTGAATCGGATACTTTCAAATCTGACTTCATCCATGGATTACCAGCTGGAATGAAAATGACCTTATCTAAGTCCTCTTGAATCAGGGCTTCCTGGGCTAAATGCAGATGCCCATTATGGATGGGGTCAAATGTACCTCCAAGTAGGCCTATTTTCATGATTCCCATTCCCATTCATTCAATCCAATTTGGACAGTATCTCCAAGTGTTATTCCTTTCTCAATAAGGGCATTTATTATTCCAAGTCGTTCTAGGAGGGCATTGTATTGAATTTGAGCCTCCCAGTCTCCATTATTTAAAACTATACGTTCTGCTCGCTCGCTTTTGACAATAAATTTAGACCCTGAGATCTCAATGGAAAATTTCTTTCTCTCCGCAGGAATTCCTTTTGGTCGAAGAATTGGGATTTCTTCATCTTTGATAGATGTTTTGTTCTCGCTTTCACTGTTTAGTAGAGTAAGTGCCGAATTTTTCAATTCCTCTACCCCTTGTTGAGTGGCCACCGAGATAAAATGGGGTATGGAGGGAAGATGCTCGGGACTAAAGGAGCCATTGAGCTTCTTACGCTTTTCATCTTCGCTCACTTTGTCCATCTTGTTTAGTGCAATTATTTGAGGCTTGGAAGACAATTCCGGGTTAAACAACTGAAGCTCTTGTTGTATTAACTCATATGTCTCAAATGCGTTATCAGAAGATCCATCAATTAAATGAATAAGGATTTTCGTACGTTCTACGTGTTTTAAGAAATCATGGCCCAGCCCTTGTCCTTCGTGCGCCCCTTCTATTAGACCCGGAATGTCCACCATTACAATTCGATAATTGTTGATATCAACAACTCCAAGGATTGGTTCCAAGGTCGTAAAGGGATAGTCTGCAACTTTCGGTTTTGCTCTTGAGATAGATGCAAGAAGGCTAGATTTTCCCGCGTTAGGGGCTCCTATTATCCCTACATCCGCAAGTAACTTCAGCTCAAGACGTAGTTCAAGAGATTGAGCCCCTTCACCCGCTTCTGCCAGTTTCGGAAATCGGTTAGTGCTAGTTGCGAAATGCGCGTTACCTCTTCCTCCTTTGCCACCAGTAGCAACAATCTGTGGAATGTTAGCTTCTGTAACTTCAAATAATAATGTTTGATTAACCTTTGATTTACTATTCCGAAACACCATTGTTCCTAATGGCACTCTTATAAAAAGATTCTTACCCTTACGGCCATATTTTTTAGAACTTTGACCATCAGACCCATCATCCGCTGCAAATGTTTTTTTATACTGAAAATCAATTAGGGTTGAAATATTTTCATCGCCTACGAAAAATATTGACCCTCCATCACCCCCGTCACCTCCATCTGGTCCACCCATTGGTACAAATTTTTCACGCCTTCCGCTAACAAACCCATTACCACCTTTACCACTACGAATGTTAATAATTTGTGAATCAATCATATCTATTTTTAACCTGGAATCTACTTAAATAATAATAATCCTGTTGATTATGTGACTTTTTTAACGGCTAGACTCTTTAAAGTGTTAAATGAGCGGGTAATTTAAATATACTCTATTTTTATAATGTGGATATATTGTTGATAAAGTGTTGGATTTACGTGACTTGGTTTCGGCCATTGTTATGAAAAAGGCTTCTCACACTGATTGAACATCAAAGGTAACAGAATTCTACTTAATATTAACGGTTATTCTCGAAAACCAACAACATTTTAACAAATAAATTACATATTGCTAACAGGGAAAACTGAATTCTGTTCTGATCCTTAGCTTGCTGCAGCCAATTCTCGGATTTTGTAGACGTCCCTCTGAATGATATTGTCGTTAGTAAGCAAAGAAGAAATTCTCTTACATGCATTTAAAACAGTAGCATGGTTTTTCCCGCCTACGAATTTACCAATGGATGTAGCCTTAAGGGATGCATCCTCTCTCATTAAGTACATTGCTATATGCCTTGCAAGAGATGTGCGCCTGTCTCTTTGATCACTCAAAATCGTGTTTTTATCTATTTCATAGTACTTGGAAACTGCGTCTAGAATAGCAGACTCAGATATCCTGGGCTTAATTTCTGAAACGCTAATTATGTTTTTGACAAGCTCCAAAGTTATTTCGGCTTTCATCAGATCAGAGTAAGCCAACAATCTACTAAGGCTACCTTCAAGTTCACGGATGTTTAGGCTTATTCGTTCAGCAATAAATGAAATTATTTCAGGACTAAACTCATGACCAGCATATTCCGCTTTTCGCATCAATATTGCCATGCGGGTTTCAAAGTCTGGGGGCTGAATATCCACTATTAAACCCCCTTGAAGCCTAGATCTAATTCTATCTTCAAGCAGAGATAGCATTGATACAGGGCGGTCGCTGGCAACAACAATTTGGCGATTCACCATATGTAAAGCGTTGAATGTGTGAAAAAATCCTTCTTGTGTACGTTCTTTACCCATAAGGAATTGAATGTCGTCCAAAAGTAATGCGTCAGCTGACCTGTAGAAATCTCTAAATGAATCTGTTTTATTTTCACGAATGGACTTAACATATTCGTTAGTGAATCCTTCAGCAGTTACATAAATTGGATTTAAACCTCGCGAAATCATTTGATGGCCAATTGAGTGTAATAAGTGGGTTTTGCCCAAACCAACGCCTGAATAAATTACAAGAGGGTTATAGGCAAATCCTGGATTATCAGCAACTGCCTGAGAAGCAGCAAAAGCCAATTCATTAGAAGCGCCTACGACGAATGATCCAGAGGTAAAATTGGCGTTTAAGGAACGGAAACCTTGTGAAGGTTTTATAGAATTATTCTGACTTGGATGAGAGTCGTTAAAAGATGTTTCGGTATTCTCATCTTTCAAATTTTCTGATGTAGTAAATTTGATAATTATTGGTGTGCCAATGTGGGTTTCTAGCGCATCGCTGAGTAGTTCATACATTCGGTCCTCGAGTTGTGCCCTGACGAAAGCATTTGGTACACTAATAGTAAATGTGCCATTGCCGTCGAAGGCTATACCTTGCGTATTTTTTAGCCAAGTGTCGTAACTTGGCCTTGTAACCTGAAGCTGAATTTGACCTAACACAGCTTGCCATATTTGGTTGGCGTTAGAAGCCACCATATAACCCTTCCCCCTTGATGAATACACAGCACTAAAGTTGTATGTTTACACTTGTGGTGTATAGGCACATCTATAAGTAAAACACTTGGATTTTGTAGCAGAAGTCTAGGCTTAAAAAGAAAGCTCAAGAAAAATTTCCGCTTTTAATTCCGTTACGTTGTGAGGGTATAACATTGAGAAGTTCTCTTCAATGCTAAAATTGAAAAAAATAGGCTTTTTTTAAAATTATTTTTACAGTTTTTTAAGGAGGAAAAATTTATATGATCAATATACCAAAAGGGAAATCAGGAGAAACTGCCCTAGTAGTCGCTCAGAGGGTTGCAAAACAGGCAGGCGGTCTAATTTTAGATAAATTTTATGGAGTCAAAGAAATTTCAGTCAAGGGTATTAATGATGTTGTAACAGATGCAGATAAAGCTTCTGAAACATTAATGAAGTCAATGCTTAATACAGAATTTCCAGAAATGGGATTTTTAGGTGAAGAATCTGGGGGAGCTGAAATCGATGATGGTTTTGTATGGATAGTTGATCCAATTGATGGAACTCGGAATTACGCAAGAGGGATTCCGTTTTTTTCTCTAGTAATTGGATTAGCCTTCAAAGGAGAAATTCTGATGGGAATCACTTACGATCCTTTACGTGATGAAATGTTTTATGCAGAAAGGGGAGGAGGGTCATATTTGAATGCAGAAAGAGTCCAAGTATCTAACAAAGAACAGCTTTCCACATGTTTGTTAGGATTTGATCTAAGTTATACCGGAGTAACTGGCGCCCAGACTTTAGATGTGATTGGGGGTGCTTGGGGAAAAGTTGCTGCAGCGAGACTGATGGGATCCTCGGCTTTAGGGCTTGCATATATTGCTTCTGGAAGATATGACATTTACATACATCCCCAATTGTCGCCATGGGATCAAGTGGCGGGGATTTTGTTAATTAAAGAGGCTGGAGGGGAGATAACCGATAGGTATGGAAATGAAATCACGCTTGATAGCAAGGGAGTGCTAGCTGCAAATAAAATTATTCATCGAAAATTCTCTGAAAAATTTAAAGATATGACATTGATGAAAAGTTAAGAAATGAAGGCGGAGTATTATTGTCGCATTCGGGAGTTTCGGATTCTTCTTCTGGCCCGACGAATACTTCTCTGTCTCTCTAGGCGTCTGCGTTCTCCCTTAGATAAAAAGGATCGACGATTTCTTAGTTCTCTCATAATACCCGAGCGTTGCATCTGGCTTTGAAACCTTTTTAAAAGCCCCTCGGAATCCTCTCCGTCTCTTAGAGTGACATACGCCAAGCTTTTCCTCCTAAAATATGATAGTGAAAATTAAATCGATTAACACGTCAACAATGCATGCGAGGGCAAATTATATCACAAAATTAAATTAAGGGATATGGAATATTGAAGTTCGGATCTAAAATCGGAAATATGGGGTTCTGTAGAAGATATTCTAATCGAAACTGTAAAGATTCATATTCTACTGTAGATATTAACAATGAAATGTTATTGGAAGAATTAGCCGATGTTTCGCTTAGCCCTTCAAGCAGATTCTGAAGATCATTTACCAATTCCTTGGAAAATTCTTTTCCCCATAATTCCACCATGACAGTACGCAACTTAAATGATTGGTGAAATGTAAGTCCATGGTCAATACTCCAGATTTTGTTGTTATAGTCTAAGATGCAGTGGCCAGCTTTACGATCTGCATTATTGGCTAGCAAATCAAATGCCGCAATCTGCTCCAATCTTGCATCGAAAGAAATATCGTCACGCAATTCAAAATATGTGATTTCGGGGTCGTGATATATATATTGCTGAAATATTCCCACTCCATGAGGGCCGTCCCTCGAAATTGTTAGAGGAATATTTGGCCACCCTATCAGATTGCTAAGATTGGCCGAGGCAAGTTCTCTTTTGTAAAGCGTCCCCAATGGGAAATCCCTCAAAGGGCGTTCGCCTTTTTCTGGTTTATAAATTGCACGGATACACTTGCCCTCGCCTACATCTAGGAAAATTACAAATGTGTGGTTTGAACCATAGGGAGCTAAATAACCGCCGATTATTTCGGCGGTTTTTAGAAAAGGCAATTGAGACTTTTGATCTAAGTCAATCAATTCGAATCCATCTGGACTGATTGAATCCTCTGGTAGTGGATAATTGGTTACATTCATAGATCTTTGATGGAATTCATAGTTAGCTATTCAGATATTCTGTCTATGTGCACTTTACCATTTGATCTTGGGCATTGATGTCCGTCTATATTTATAGGATTAGAGCAGAGCGGACATAGCGGTCGGCCTGAAGCCACTACCCTCAAGGCCTCAGACAGAAAGTTCTCAATTTGGGTTCGACTAGCCCATAGTCGAACGGTTGGTTCAGATGTTTCAGAATCATAGGCGTCAATAATAAACATGCTGCTAGCTTGGTCATGACCCATAGCCAATTTGTAAATTTGGAATTCCAAGTTAGTGAGTTCGGGTGCTTCAAATTCTGTTGGGGAATCGGTGGAGGTGGAACTCATCGATGATGGTAGCTCATCACATATTTGCTGAGCAGCTATTGCCAGTTGAAAAAGCTGCTCTTTTTCAAGCCATAAAATGGCGGAACTGGTGCCGCTGTCAGCTAGTAGGCGAAATGTACGCTTCCCGGGCTCTCCGATGGATTCTGGTTCCAAACGACTAATTTCAGTAAATTGATACTCTGGAGATGGCATTTTAACCTCGACTTGCATCATATTACTCAATTTTGCTCACTGCAAGTCTCAATTCAAAAGTTAATTAGTTGAAATTTAATTTATTAGTTGACTGATATTCCTTCAGAATATTAATATTGTGTCGATCTTCGGGAGGATTTTATGAAGACAACTGCAGCAATTCAACTATCTGACGAGCCTAAGCTAATTGTGGATGATATCGAGTTGCCAGACCCTGGTTCTGGACAAGTATCGGTTAAATTAATGTCTAGTGGGGTTTGTCATTCACAACTTCACCAAATGCAGAACCTTTCTATTCCAAAACCCTCGCTATTTGGGCATGAAGGTGCAGGGATAGTTACAGGGGTTGGGGAAGGGGTTTCGCATGTTAAAGAGGGTGATAGTGTGATTGTCACCTGGGTTCGTAGAAACCCTATTCAGGGAAGGATACCAGCAGACCCAACTGGGGCGAGCTATCATGAAATTCCCATCAGCACGCCTGTATACACATGGAGCGAAGATGTTTTAACCTCTGGGGAATTAGTTGTTCCGGTAGGAAGTCACTATCCTTTGGATATCATTAGTATAGTTGGATGTGCTGTTCTTACTGGTGCTGGAGCGGTGATGAATACAGCTCAAGTAAGGCCAGGAGAGTCTGTTGCTGTTTATGGTGCTGGCGGAGTAGGTCTTTGTGCTATTCAAATGGCTTCTATATTAGAAGCCTATCCAATAATAGCAGTAGACTTACTGGATGAAAAATTGGACTTTTCTAAGAAGTTTGGAGCTACACATACAATTAATGCATCCATTGAAAATCCGATTGAGAAGATAATTGAAATCACTGGAGGAGGAGCTGATTATGCAATGGACGCAATTGGTATTAAACTGACCAATGAGCAAATCTTGTCTTCTACTAGAGGTGGAGGACCTGGAGCCGATAATCATGGCGGAATGGCCGTGCTAATAGGTATGCCCGGCTCTGAGCCAATGAGTTTAGATCCCGCATTATTTATGCTCCACCAACGTACATATAGAGGCAGCCTGGGGGCTACTTACCCAGAAAAAGATTTCGAATTATTCTTAAGATGGTTTGAGGAAGGAAAATTCCCTTTAGATCAACTTGTTACCCAGCGTTATCGTCTAGAAGATATTAATAGAGCGTGCTCTGACTTAGAAAATGGCAAGATTTTCGGTAGAGCAATTATTGATTATCAATAGATTCATTCAGTGAAGGAAGTTGGTTGATTAATGAAGCAAGGTAACCACCTCCAAATCCGTTGTCAACATTCACAACGCCAACACCAGTTGCACAACTGTTCATCATAGCTAACAATGCTGCGAGTCCGTTGAAAGAAGCTCCATACCCAACACTTGTAGGCACAGCAACGATCGGAGCTTTTGCTAAACCTCCGATTACAGATGGCAACGCTCCTTCCATCCCTGCAATAACAACGATAACTCTTGCATTATTTATATATGTTTGTTGATCAAATAATCTGTGAATTCCGGCCACACCAACATCTGATATTAATCGAACTTTGTTACCCATCATCTCTGCTGTGATACATGCTTCCTTTGCAACTGGAAGGTCCGATGTGCCTGCACACATCACCAAAATACCCGACCTTAAAACCTCTGCTTTTGTACGATTCACGAAAATCAATTTGGCTTCTGAGTCAAATTTTGCATCGGGAATCTCAGTTGAAAGTAACTTGAATTGGTCTGCATTGGATCTTGTAACCAATAGTCGATCATTATTACGCAGAATGGATGCAGCAATTTCTTTGACTTGGTGTGGAGTTTTCCCCTCTCCAAAAATCACCTCTGGGAACCCTTTTCTAATGCCGCGATGATGATCTACCTTAGCGAATCCAATATCTTCATAAGGTAAAGCTTTTATTACTCTGATTGCGTCGTTGGTTGAAATTGCTCCGGATTTAACTTTTTCGATTAATTCTTTTAATGACTTTTCGTCGATTTTAGGTCTCCTTTACTAGTATTTTTGGTTTAGTAGATTTTAGGTCTCCAACATGTGCATTCAAATAAATTCCAGTTTGAGATTTTGTGACGGCAGTCAACTGTTCAGGGGTTCCTTGAGCGACAATTTCGCCTCCTTTGTTTCCAGCGCCTGGACCCAAATCTATTATCCAGTCAGCATTGTTAATGAGGTCTAAATGATGCTCAATTAATACCACGGAATTTCCGGAATCTACCAATCGCTGAAGGACTGCTATCAAAAGATCGCAATCATGGAATGATAATCCGGTAGTTGGCTCATCTAGAATATAAATGGTCTTTCCGGTTGGGCGCTTGCTTAATTCAGAAGCTAGTTTCACTCTTTGTGCTTCCCCTCCACTAATTTGTGTGGCTGGTTGGCCTAATCGAATATATCCAAGGCCTACATCATTCATCGTCTGAAGCTTGTTACGAATAGAAGGTATGTTACTAAAAAATGTTAAAGCCTCAGAAACAGTCATTGAAAGAACGTCAGCAATGTTTTTCCCTTTCCAAAGAATTTCCAATGCCTCGCGATTGTACCGTTTCCCTCCACATGACTCGCATGGTACAGTCACGTCAGGAAGGAACTGCATTTCGATGGTTATGAAACCTCCTCCAGCACAAGCTTCACAACGGCCGCCTTTTACATTAAATGAAAATCGGCCTGGTTTGTATCCTCTCGCACGAGCTTCTTGTACGGTTGAGAACAATTCTCGGATTGGAGTGAAAGCACCAGTGTATGTGGCAGGATTGCTTCTAGGTGTTCTCCCTATGGGAGCTTGATCAATATTAACTACTTTGTCAATGTGTTCGATCCCTTCTATACCCCCGAAATTACCAGGCCTTTCACGAGAACGATTTATTGATTGAGCTAATGACTTGTATAGCAATTCATTTACCAATGTACTTTTCCCAGAGCCAGAGACTCCTGTCACACAAACTAGTAATCCGAGCGGAATTATTACATCTTCGCCCTTCAAATTGTTTGCACGAGGATTACGTATTAGCAAGGATTTGTCAGATGGAGGTCGACGAGTTTGGGGAGAGGAAATGGTTTTGTATCCTCCCAAATATTGACCTGTGATTGATGTTTTGCAGGATATTATTTCATCGATCGTACCAGCAGCTACTAGCTCACCGCCATTCTCTCCGGCACCGGGGCCTAAATCTACTATAAAGTCAGAAGAACGCATGATTGCCTCATCATGTTCCACAATCAGGACTGTATTTCCTATATCACGAAGTCCCTTAAGAGTGGTAATTAATCTAGAATCATCTGCCGGATGCAAACCTATGCTAGGTTCATCACATACATAAAGAACACCCATAAGGCCTGAGCCAATTTGAGTTGCCAATCGAATTCTTTGAGATTCTCCTCCACTAAGTGTGGATGCTCGGCGTGAAAGCGTAAGATAATCGAGACCAACGTTTTTTAAGAATGCTAAACGTGACTTAATTTCTTTGATTATTTCAGCAGCTATAGTTTTTTCACGAGGTGTTAAGATTTGTTTTCCCCCGGTAGAATCTTCTGATGTGTGGTTGGAGGAAATTTCTATAATCCAAGACAAAACTTCTGAAATTGAGGAGTTAGAGATAGATGAAATATTCCGTCCACAAATTGTTACGGCCAATGCTTCAGCTTTTAATTTATTGCCACTACATGAAACACAATCCATTGCTGTCATATAGCGTTCTATTTCTCGTCGTACTGACTCTGACTCAGTTGATTGATGACGTCTTTGCAGGCTAGTAATTACACCTTCAAAAGCTGATCTCCATCGAAATCTACGGCCTCGACGGGATTTATATTTTCTATTGCCGGAAGCGTCTTTAGACCCAAATAAAATTATATTTAGATGTTCCTCTTTTAATTTTTTAATAGGTAAATTTATTGAAAAATTATGTTGCTCTGCTAAAGAGGATAATTGGCTGGCAAACCAGGGAGTCATTGCGCCTGATTTGGACCATGGATGGTTAATAGCTCCCTCATTGATGCTTTTTGATTTATCAGGAACAACCAAATCAGGATCGACTTCCAATTTATAGCCTATTCCTGCACATGTTGAACAAGCACCATGAGGATTGTTAAAACTGAATGTCCGTGGTTCTAATTCACTCAGACTGATGTTGCAATCTAGACAGGCAAATTGTTCAGAAAATAAAATGTCTTTCGAATCAGATATTGAGACAATTAGAATGCCGTCAGACATTTTGAGAGCAGTTTCTACTGAGTCTGTTAATCTGCCAAGATCAGTTTTTTGACTGATGACCAGTCGGTCAACCACAATTTCGATTGTGTGCCATTGTTGTTTATTTAAGGAGAAATCTTCTGACAAATCATGTATTTGACCATTAACTCTTACCCTGACGAAGCCATCTTGCCTAGCTTTCTCAAAAATATCTTTATGTTCTCCTTTTCGTCGTCGGACAAGGGGAGATAAAATTTGAATTCGTGAATTATTTTTTAATTGAGAAATTGTATCAACAATCTGTTGAACTGTTTGCTTTTGAATAGGAAGATTACAATTGTAGCAATGCGGATGCCCGACTCTCGCAAAAAACAATCTTAAGTAATCATATATTTCTGTTACTGTGCCAACTGTGGACCGTGGGTTATGAGATACACCTTTTTGGTCTATTGATATTGAGGGTGAAAGACCACCTATGTAATCTACTTCGGGTTTGTCCATTCTGCCTAAAAATTGTCGTGCGTAGGAGGAAAGAGATTCTACATATCGACGCTGTCCCTCAGCGTAAATTGTATCGAATGCCAAGGTGCTTTTCCCAGAGCCTGAAACGCCTGTTACTACAACCAATTTATTTCGTGGAATAGTTACACTCAAGTCTTTTAGATTGTGTTCTCTTGCGCCTTGTATAACAATATTTTCAGGTAGCATTATCATCTCGTGCAAGCTATAATCGCAAAGTCGTAATTGTGAACTGGCTGATGTTTGGCATTCAATTAAGTAATTTTCACATCCATCATTCTAACACTTTCTGTTGTCTGAGGTTGGGCTGTGCTAGGAATTTTGTGGTTGTGATTCGAAAGCAGGGACCCTTTGAAAGATGCCGTGAAAAGACAAAGCATTTTTAAACTCCCCACTATTTCGTGGGCGATTTATGATCTGGCAAACACAATATTTAGTTTAGCTATACTATCCTTTTTTTTCCCGTTATGGATAACACGTGACGATGGTGGCGTAAGTTCTGCTGAATACGCTATGACTGTTGCAATTTCTATGTTGGCTGCTGCTGCTATATTGCCGATTCTTGGTGCGATTTCTGACACCTATGGAAAAAGGATCCCGTTTTTGAGGATATTTGTCATTATATGTGTTGGATGCACAGCTCTTTTGGGCCAATCGCAAAGCATGATTTTGCCTCTAATTCTGTTTGCGATTGCAAATTTTGCTTATCAATCGGCTGAAGTTTTTTACAATGCATTGTTACCTCAAGTCAGCACTGCTGAGAACAGGGGGATAGTTTCAGGTTTTGGAGTAGGCATAGGTTACATAGGGAGTATTTTGACCATTATCTTATTGGCCCCATTGGCAACGGCTGAAGGGGCCGATGAATCAGCCACTTTTCTCCCAACGGCCATACTTTACATTGTGATTTCACTGCCACTGTTTTTTGCAATACGTGAGCGTAGGCCAGACGAACGAAAATTCGACTGGAGAATCATTGTTGAAGCATACAGGCAACTTTTTGCTACTTTAAAAAATATCAAACAAAATAAAAACCTTTTTCAATTCATAACAGCGAGGTTTTTCTATTTAGATGCGATTAATACTTTGATTGCATTCATGGCGATTTATATAACTGCAATTTTAGGAGAAGATGCAGCGAAAACTGAAGCGTTGAATTTAGCAGGTATAAGCTTTACCGGTACAGAAGTAGTGTTGATATTAGGCGTTTTGTCCGCTTTGTTCTCGGCGTTTTTTTATGGATGGATGGTGACAAAAATTGGTCCGAAAGTAACGTTGCTGATTATTTTAGCTATTTGGAGTGTGTCACTTTTGTGGGCAGTTTTTGCAAGTGAAATAGTACAATTTTACGGGGTGGCTGTTTTGGCTGGATCGGCCCTAGGAGGGACATGGACTGCAGACAGGGTTCTTTTAACACGTATTGCACCTGTTGGGCAGGTTGGACAATTTTTCGGTCTTTACCAAATGGTGGGGCGACTTTCTGCAGTGGTAGGCCCTTTAATCTGGGCTGTAGTGACAGCGACACAGTGGGTATTGATAGCGAAAATCTTTAATTGGGTTGGCACCGACTGGATTTCTGGTCAAGTAATGTCCCTTACAGAATATGAATCTTCTAGAATGAGGATCGCCTTGCTTGCACTTCTGGTATTACTTGTTGTAGGCGTAGCCGTTTTGAGAAAAGTAAAGGATGAAGAGCATCCTTCTCAACACAGCTCGCAAGTCTGAGACTGAATTTCAAAGAAAATCTTCTTGTTTAATGAGTTTGGGCTGTCAGCGCTTTTTAAGGTTGGAAGCAGTAAATTTAACTACTTTTGGAGAGCCTGCGATCAAAGGGTTTCTCCATTTTCTAAGGTTCGAAGTAGTAAGATTTTCAAAGGGTAGATTGTCAGTATTGAACGTGGTGAAGTCACTCCATTTAAATCCCTCGAGAATTTTTAACCTTTTCTTTCGTGAAACACCTTCCATAACCAATCCTCCAGATTCAACCACTATACAAATACCAGCTGCGACGTCCCAAATGCTTGGGGCGCTTGAGACCATTAATTCGGTGATACCTAAAGCAGACATTCCCATTTCATATGCTATGCTACCGGTCATTCTAAAATCACCGATTTTATTTTTCAAAACCTGAGAAGGATTAAACAAGTTTGTGAAAGATCCTGGTAAAGTTTTTAGTCCCGAAAATTCACTTTCTTGACCATTTTTAGGGGACACAATTTTTTCATCGTTAAAATATGCCCCTAACCCCCTCATTGCATGCAATATACTGCCGCCTCCAGAATTAGGCCAAGGTAAAAATATGGCTCCCATATAGGGGCATCCTCTATACAGGACAGCAATGGAACAAGCATAGATTGGTAGACCCGCAATGAAATTTTTTGTACCGTCAATTGGGTCGACGACCCATAAAAATTCTGAGACAAATTCCTTTTGCGCAGTTTCTGAATTCTCTTCCTCTCCCAGGAATCCATGCTCGGGAAAATGTGATTTGATAGAGTTTTGGAGATGTGTTTGGATTTGCTTATCGATATTTGTGACTGGATCTAATTTGGATTTATCTTTGTATTCTATTGAAAGGGGTTTCCTGAATTGCTCATCTAAGATGCGGCCTGCTTCACCTGCGAGCTTTATGGCAAGTTTCTGGATATTTTCTTGTGTTTTTTTACTTTGTTCTGACATTGTAAAGATATATCCCTAAATTTGATTGTTAGATTTCAATTGCTTTGGCGGTTTCCCAAAGGAGGTCTTTTTCATTATCAGACAAGTCAAAAAAGTCGAGGCCTTTCGCTTTGCATAAATCCTCCATTATCTCAAAGCGTGCAGTGAAACGTTGATTGGCATGCCTTAAGGATGATTCAGCTTCTATTTCTAACCATCTTGCTAGGTTCACGATTGAAAACAGCAGATCTCCAAATTCGGATTCTTGTTCGGGTTTGGTTTGTGCAGTCTTAAGTTCGTTTGCCTCTTCAGTAATTTTAGAAAGGACCCCATCAATATCTGTCCAGTCGAACTTATTTACCGAAGCTCGATATTGGGATTGTTGTGCAAATGCTAACGCTGGAAGTGTCTTGGGGATTCCAGATAGTAATGAAGATTCAGGCTTTTCAAGACTTTTAAGTTGCTGCCAGTTGCTTTTAACTTCTTCGGGATCTTTCAATTCTGGACTTTTAAAAACATGAGGGTGTCGGTTAATCAATTTTTCGATCAACGTTTTATACACATCTTTCGGAGTGAATGATTGATCATTTTCAGCGATCGACATATGCATTAATAAATTTAAAAGCACGTCACCAAGTTCTTCGGCTATAAATTTGGGTTCATTACTCTCTATGGCTTCAATAAGTTCGTAACATTCTTCGATAAGTTGTTCTTTCATTGACATATGATTTTGTTTTTTATCCCAAGGACAACCACTTGGACTTCGGAGATATTTCACTAAATCCAAAACACCGGCAAACGTGTGTGGAAATGTTTCATCAGGATTCATTTTCAACTCCCATCAAATGATATGATTGAATAGTTATGTCTTTCTTGCAAACATTTCGCACAATTGTTGTAATCGGTTTAATACCTCTGCTTTTAATTACAACCAGCGTGCGTGTTGTAGTGAATTTTACAGGATTTTATAATTTTGAATTTGACCAATCCGGTATTGCACAATACACAGGGATAGATAAGGAAGAACTTTTAAGAATTTCTGGTCTTGTTCAAGATTATTTTCATAATGAAAATGAACTTTTGGTCATTCCGTCAAAGATTCATGGACGGTCGGTTGAAAATATTTTTAATCCGAAAGAAGTTCATCATATGAAAGACGTCAAAGTACTTTTTAAAGGAGTTTTCCTTTTACAATCTGTTAGTTTGATTGCTTTAGCCTTATTGATTGTCGCACAAGTTTCATTGCGCAGGATGGAAGGATTTCTTGAGATAATGAATTTTGTTGCCTGGGGTGCGTACACTACATTGTTTCTAATTTTGATTGTTTCGTTAGGTGTTTTGTTATCTTTTGATCGCATTTTCCACCTTTTCCATATATTGAGTTTTACGAATGATTTTTGGATGTTAGACCCAAGGTATGATTATTTAGTAGCTATTTTCAATCAACAATTCTTTTTTCATGCCTCCTTATTAGTTGGAGGGTTTTCCATTTGTGGGGCATTGTTATTGATTGTTATCAAATATTTTCTAGATTATTTCAGTAAAAGATTCTATAACTCTAACACCAATCATTAAGTATTTATTAGGAAGTGCTATAATATGGGATTAAACCATGATTACAAATATTTCAAAGCCTTTTAGGAATTAAAATGAATACTAATACATCTATGCCAGATTCTATGGGAAGATTTGGAATGTTCGGAGGACGATTTGTCCCTGAAACTCTTATGAAAGCAATCGACGAACTTGAAGTTGCTTATCTTGAAGCCTTAAAAGATAAAGAGTTTCTTCAAACTTTAGATCAGCTCGCCAAGGAATATGTAGGCAGGCCTACCGCTCTTTACTATGCCCAAAATCTAACCCGTGAATTGGGCGGTGCGCGAATATTTTTGAAGAGGGAAGATCTGGCACATACGGGAGCGCATAAGATTAATAATGCTTTAGGGCAAGCTTTGCTGACATCGCGAATGGGAAAAAATCGCGTCATTGCTGAAACGGGGGCGGGGCAACACGGTGTTGCTGTCGCAACAGTTTGTGCAATGTTAAAACAAGAATGTGTAGTATATATGGGTTCTGAAGATATTAAAAGACAAGCACTTAACGTTTTTAGAATGAAGTTATTAGGTGCTGATGTTCGCTCTGTTGATAGCGGTAGTAAAACTTTAAAAGATGCCATAAATGAATGTATTCGAGATTGGGTCACAAATGTTAATTCGACACATTATTTGATCGGAAGCGTTGTTGGACCACATCCATATCCTATGATAGTTAGAGATTTTCAAAGTGTGATTGGTTCTGAGGCTCATCAGCAGATGATCGAAATGACAGGGAATTTGCCTGATTATGCAATCGCATGTGTGGGAGGAGGAAGCAACGCTATGGGCCTTTTTCATGAGTTTGTAGATTTTCCCAGTGTTAAGTTAATAGGTGTTGAGGCAGCCGGAAGAGGAATTGAAACTGGAGAGCACGCTAGCGCCCTTGCGGCTGGTGAAATAGGGGTTCTTCATGGAAGCATGTCTTATTTGTTGCAGGATGACAATGGTCAAGTAAAGGAAACACATAGTGTGTCGGCAGGATTAGATTACCCGGGAGTGGGACCTGAGCATAGCTGGTTGAAAGATAGTGGAAGGGCAAACTATGTCAACGTTACAGATTCTGAAGCCTTGGAAGGCCTACAACTGTTATGTAAAACCGAGGGAATAATCCCAGCGCTTGAAACGGCACATGCTATTTATTATGTGTCTCAGTTAGCTCCTACCTTATCGAATGAACGCACAATAGTGTTAAATCTAAGCGGTCGAGGAGATAAGGATATGGAGTCGGTAGCGGCTGAGTTGGGTTTTGAGATATAGGCTTGCATATTGAAGCCAGAAATTTTTAGAAAAAAAACGTATATTCCTTTTACATCAGTGTTGCTCACACTAATCACTATTGTGATCTTTCTTTTATTTTTGATTTCATCTCTGGATGGAGTTTATGCGAACGGGAGAGTAACTGATTGGAAAAATGTTGAATCTGATAGTTTTCAAGTATCTTTGGGAACAATTCCATCCGATCCAAGAATTGGTGTAGTACATATCTCTATAAGAGTCAAAGAACTAACATCAGGAGAATTTATAGATAATGCGGAAATTTCTGTAGTTGCGACGGGGCCGAGTGGAAGTTCTTTTGTAGAGGAAACATTTTTTGAAAATGACCCAATAGACTCTACATACTTTGACGGTCTGATAAATGTAGATAAAGAAGGGCCTTGGGATATTCTCGTGACCATAACTATGAATCAATATTCAGAAGCGGTGGTTTTTCGACTCAATGTAGTGAAAACACATCCGTTGACTGGAGCTATAACGTTAGTTGCAGTAATAGGTTTTCTAATAGTGCTCGGATTCTCCGCAAGAAGAATATTTGTTGAACAAAAAAGATCAAGAAGGGTAAAAGATTCAATTTAAGTTACAGTAAATATTCAGATGATTAAAAGAATTTTAATAGCGTCATGGATAGCGAGTGTAATAGTAATTTCATTTAATGAGATTCTCTTTGCTCATAGCTTTTCAGAACGTTACAAATCCCCAGTTGATATCAGTTTTGTAATATTGTTCATTTTTTTGCTAATGGGATTGCTGTTTTTAGTGAATCAAAGTGGTTTTTATGCAAATCATAAATTGATACATGACGCAAAATATAACATTCTACAAGTGAGAATGGTTAGAAAGTTTCTAATCAATAATATTTTACTAAATTCAATGAAATTAATTTCAATTTCAATTTTGATCCTGTTAACAATTACATCTTTTTTGGGCTCACAGAATCCGGCAGCAAATTTGTCTCCTACTTTTATTTGGGTGATTTGGTGGACGGGCATTGGACTAATTAGTGCCTTTTTGGGGAATGTATGGATTTTGCTCAATCCTTGGAAAGCTATATATGAATGGACTGAAATCGCATTGGGTAGAAAGCATGATCACAGGGATACAGGCATCTGGGACTATCCCAAAATTTTGGACGTTTGGCCTGCAGTGATTTTAATTCTAGTTCTTGGTTGGCTAGAGAATGTTTTTGCAGGTTCTGCGAAACCCTTGTTTTTGGGTTTTACTATATTGATATATTCGTTTGTCACTTGGGCTGGAATGATTGCTTTTGGGAAAACTATTTGGCTGAAAAATTTTGACCCTATTTGTATCGCCTTTGAATTATTATCATGCTTTGCGATATTAGAGTTTAGAGAAAATACAAAAACAACTAATTTCCCTTCTTCGATTGAATATAAAGTAAAGAAATCCATTTTTTTACGACCGTTGTGTGTGGGTCTAACGAATTTGAAAAAGCCGTCTTACGCGATGATGGTTTTTATCACTGCTTTTTCAAGCAATATAATCTACGCGGCAATTTTGGAAGTACCCCTATGGCTATCCATAAAGGCTTATTGGATAGGAGTGATTCATGATATGACAGGGGTGTCGGTATACAGTGCGGTTCCAGGTTACCTCATCGATTTCTTGGGGATGTTGTTGTTTTGGAGAATGGTCTTTGCGTTGTATTCTGGAGCTATTCATGCAATGAAATTTTTCTCAGGAACTAAATTGCCGTCATTAGAATTGAAGCTGCGTCTAATCTGGATATTGATTCCTTTCACTATCTTTGTCAATTTCGCACACGGATTTGCTTTTTTCTTAGTCGATGCCCAAATGATAATCCCTTTGATATCAGACCCATTTGGATTTGGATGGGATTTATTCGGGACAGCAAATTTCACTAAGGATCTATTGATTTTTAATGCAAAAGGTGCATTTTTGATTTTAGTAATTTCTATAATAATTGGGGGGAGCTGTTCTGCTTTTGTCTCTAACACTATTATTAATCAAATGATTGACTCAAAAAGAGCATTTATTTTAACAAAATTGCCCCTATTTATTTTCTTTTTGACTTTCATGGCTTTTAGCATTTTACTTATTTCCCAGCCGATGCTACTTTAATTATAATTAGTGACTTTGTTAAATAATCCTACTAAGATAAAAGCGTAAAATATATTTCTGAATGGAGGATTTATGCAACATTTGCTGTCAAAAGTTGAAAGAATTCTCGAGATTTCCAGAGAACTGAATGCTCTCCAGTTTGGTGAATTTCAATTGTCTTCAGGCGCAAAAAGCCATTATTATTTTGATGGACGATTATTGACATTGCATCCTGAAGGAGCGAGAGCAGTTGCGGAAGTCATATTGCCCATTACCTTAGACTGTGGAGCAAACTTTATCGCGGGACCCACTTTGGGGGCTGATCCTATTGTTTCTGCAGTTGGCTTGTTGAGTCAAATTCGTGGAGAAAGACTGATTCCGGCTGGAATTATTCGGAAAGAGCAGAAAGAACACGGAACAACGCGATTGATTGAGGGACCTGTACCACCCAATGCTAAAGTATTAGTCGTTGATGACACCTGTACATCAGGAGGCAGTTTATTTCATGCCATTAATGTTTTAGAGTCTGAGAATTGTGAGGTTGTTAAGGTTGTGTCAATTTTAGATCGGCGGGAGGGCGGATATGAAAAGTTTCAAAACAGCTCATATAGTTACATTTCATTGCTTGAAGCCGATGGGTATTTAATTAGGCCCTCAGCTGAGTTTCAGTCAAATCCGGACGGCAATTTCGTTGCCACCTAAGCCTTTTGTCCTGTATAGTTCCACTAATATGGATTACTAAAGGATGAATTATGGATCAGTTACAACTTTTTGTATGGGGTACCTGAGGGACTTGTCGCAAATTGAGAGCGTTGCTCTCTGAAAAAGAAGTAGATTTTGTAGAGAGAGATTTTTTTAAAGATCCTTTTACTGAAGTACAATTACGGCAAATCATAGGGGATTATGCTATCGCCGACGTTTTTTCAAGCAGGAGCCCATCGTTTAAGAAACTGAATGTGGAATTAAATTCATTGACTGAAAATGATATGGTCAAAATGATGCTAGAAGAACCACGATTAATTAAGAGGCCTTTGATTCGCTTCGGCGAGAAATTAATTATAGGAAACAAAAAATCTGAAATCGATGAATTAACGAACTTTTAGAGTTTGAGGAGCTCATGATAAATCTGACGGGTAGAATTATTATAGTTACTGGCGCAGCTAGTGGAATTGGCAAAGGGATTAGTTCAACAATGGCTGAGCAAGGAGCGGTAGTAGTAGTGGCTGACAAGTTTCTGGAAGGAGCTCAAGAAGTCGCGAAATCCTTAAGACAATCTGGGTCAACTGTCGAGGCGATCGAGCTAGATGTAACTAATGAGTCTAGTATCGACAAAATGATCAGAGATGTGATTTCTAAATATGACCATATTGATGGTTTGATAAATAATGCAGGTGTAATTGGTGGTAAGGATTGGCCTTCTCGACAAAGGCCTAATACCGAAGATTGGGATGCCGTTCTCAGTGTAAATTTAAAAGGACTCGCTCAGGTGACTGAGCAAGTATCTTTTAAAATGATGGAAAGGAAATTTGGCAAGATTGTAAATATTGCTAGTATTGCTGCAAGACAAGGAAGCCCAGATACTCCTCATTATTCCGCCAGCAAAGCAGGGGTGGTTAGCGTTACTCGAACATACGCTTTAAGATTGGCGGCATTTAATATAAATGTTAATGCAATTTGTCCTGGATTATTATGGACCCCGATTTGGGAGGCGATAGCAGAGAATCGTACCAATTACGGATACGATTCATCACTCAAAGGATTCTCAGGGAGAGAACTTTTTGATAAAACAGTAGAGAGTTGGATACCAATGGGGAGGGAGCAGACCCCTGAAGATGTCGGGAAACTTGCTGCTTTTTTAGTCTCTGAGGATTCAATGAATATTACTGGACAGGCAATAAATCTTGATGGTGGGCGGTATATGAATTAGGAGTTTCGAGAAGATTATGAAAATTGGTGCGTTTGAAATTTTAGACTCAGTCCCAGAATTAAAATCTCCATGTGCAATTTCGATGTTGAGGCCATGGATTGATGTTGGCAAGGTGGGAACCATGGCATTAAATCGGCTTGAGCGTCATTTGGGAGCTCAAGAACTCGGGAGGCTAAGTAGGCCTGGAGCTTTTTTTGACTTCACGAGGTACCGACCGAGGCTTAAACTTGTCGACGGACAGAGGACAACAATTACCCCCAATTCAATTATTAATTTTGCTCATGATGATGAATCTGATAGAGATTTTCTCTTTCTTCATATAAGAGAACCTCATATGTCTGGAGAAGACTATACTGAGTCGATAGTTGAGTTGTTAGAGTATTTTAAAGTAGCCGAGCATTTTCGTATTGGAGGAATGTACGATTCAGTACCTCATACAAGACCCTTATTGGTTACTGGATCACTTAATGAAGATCAAATGGATTTGGCACGTGGATTAGTGGTGGAACAGGGAAGCAATTATCAAGGGCCGACTAGTATTGTAAATTTGGTTTCTGACTCCCTAAAAGCAAGGGGAATAATGTCCTCTAGCTTAATGGTCCACCTTCCTCAGTATGTTCAGTTAGAACAAGATTTCATGGGTACTGCCAGACTTATTGAGGTGCTTTCTAGCATTTTTGGATTTTCTGAATCCTTAGTAGATGTTGATCGAGGGAAAATACAGTATTCTGAGATTGAGGGTGCGCTTAGCAGCAACTCTGAAGTTAAAAATTTAATTAAACAATTAGAAATTTACTATGATCGGACTGTTTCAACTCCAGAAAATGATACTTCTGAAGATATCGCTCTTTCTCCGGAAGTTGAGGATTTCTTAAGGCAAGTTGGAGGAAACTTAGATGCTGGAGAGGATAATACCACTCAGTGATTCTCTGCAGAGATTTAAATGACTGATAGGATTGTAATCGGAACTGCAAATCAAGGAAAATTTGTGGAATTTAAGGCTTTGTTTAGCAAGCTACCCTATCAACTAATCTCTTTGGAGAATCTAGGAATTGATGAAGTAGTTGAAGAAACAGGATCCACATTTTGGGAAAATGCGATAATAAAGGCTGAACATTACTCAAAACTTTCAGGATGTCTTACTATTGCGGATGATTCTGGTCTAGAAGTAGATATTTTAGGAGGCGAACCGGGAGTTTTTTCTGCAAGATATGCAGGAGAAAATGCAACGGATAACCAAAAAGTTAATTTTTTATTAAATAGGTTAAAGCCATTTAAAAGGCCCTGGGTTGCTAGGTTCCGCAGTGTAATAGCAATAGCCCACCCCAATTTAGACACACGGACGTTTGATGGCTTATGTGAAGGAGAAGTAATTCCAAAACCATTAGGTCAGAATGGCTTTGGGTACGACCCAATTTTTCATGTACCTAAATACCATAAAACGATGGCACAATTGTCCAAAGAAGAAAAGAATTTAATTAGTCATAGAGGCTTGGCTGCTTTAAAAGTTGAAGAATTTCTTCTTACGTGTAGTAAAATACATAATAGATTATTTTAACCATGTTGGATTTTTAGAAACCCATCATTTAAAAAAGGTGCGATATTGATGGAATCTCCAAGTGAACAGAACTTAGTTTTTGACACTTTAAAGAGGCCCTTACGTGATTTAAGGATCTCGGTGACTGATAGATGCAATTTTAGGTGTACTTATTGTATGCCGGCAGAAATATATGGAGAAAGGTACCAATTTCTACCAAAGAAAGAATTGCTTACTTTTGAAGAGATCACTCGAGTTGCAAAGATAATGGTTGGCATGGGAGTTGAGAAGATACGTCTTACTGGAGGAGAACCTCTTGTAAGGAGTGATTTGGAAAAACTTATTACAATGTTATCTAATATTTCTGGCATTTCTGATTTGACTATGACAACCAATGCATATTTATTGCCTCAAAAAGCGCAAGCTTTAAAAGATGCAGGACTAAATCGAATTACTGTTAGTTTAGATACATTGGATGATGAAATATTTCGTAAAATGAATGGAAGATCATTTGGTATTGATAAAGTAATTGAAGGAATAGATGCTGCACGTGAAGTTGGTTTTGCTCCCATAAAGGTGAATTCTGTAGTTCAAAGGAATGTTAACGATCATACTTTAATAGAATTAGCTGATTATTGTCGAAAGAATAATATCATTCTTAGGTTTATTGAATATATGGATGTTGGAAATAGAAATGGCTGGCTAATGGACCAAGTAGTTCCTTCATCTGAGATAATTTCTTTGCTAAATACCGAATTTCATTTAGAGCCGTTGGAGCCTAATTATTCTAGTGAGGTTGCTCGAAGATTCAGATATCAAGATGGCTCTGGGGAAATTGGAGTGATTAGTTCTGTTACAGCCCCTTTTTGCGGCAATTGTACTAGGATGAGACTTTCACCCGAGGGGACTTTATACACTTGTTTGTTTGGATCCGATGGAAAAGATCTTAGGAAGCCCATGCGTGAGGGGCTTGACGACCAAGCGATTAAATCTCTCATAGAACGCACATGGAAGTCCAGAAAAGACAGATATTCAGACGAAAGAACTTCATTAACTGAATTTGATAGAAAAACTAGACGTAAAGTAGAGATGTATCATATCGGTGGATAGTGGTTAGCATTATCTAATGGAATTAAGATCAAAATCTACAGTATCAATATGAGATCGTGAAATCACGAGACTTCTGTTTTGATCAACTTGCTTGCTAAAAAGATTCTCTTTCGAGTCAATATGAGTTTCTATGTCTTCTAATATAGCGCTTGCCGCGTCGGATGATTCGAATGATATTACCCATGTTTGTTGAATGGTCACCTCATCATTTAATGACAATCCTAGTGATTCGGATTGACAACCAGGAATGTTTTCGAATTCATAACAATTTAATCGATAATCCAAAACAAAAGAATCTTCTTCAATTTGATCTGTAACCGATTTGAATAAATCGGTTGATTGAATATTTTCCAGATCCCCTTTAGCTGTTAACAAAAACTTTCTTAAGATGGTTTCACCATCAGTTATTAATAAAGTCGAATTATTGACAGCAGAAATGTTAGTTTGTCCTTTTTGGGCAATTTTGTAACCTCGATAGCTTTTAGAATCCCAATCCTCAAGGATTTTTTGCTTTACATAAGCTGGGGCATTCTGCATGCCTGTGAAAATCCAACTATTGTATGAGTTTTTAATATGTTCACCTTGATTTTCTTTTACTGGAACGAAAATGGAAATAATGACGTGAATATCCAATTGTTCTGCTTTCGTAAATTCATAGTACAAATCGGGTACTCTTCTCAAGTAACTTGAATTAGGGTCATTTGAACCAAACTTATCACGGGTTAGGTCGTCAAATTGTGCTTCAAATGATGTTATTGAGAAGGTCGTAGCGGTTTTTGGAATGAATTTTATATGATCAAGAGATGATGGTTTTCCATTGCAGGCAAGTGTCATAAGGATTATAGATATGATCAAAAAGGTGACAGAATGTCGAAATGGACTAATAAAAAAATGTGATTTCATTTCCGATCTCCTTCCTTGATGCTACATATTCCATCGAATTAGTTCTAGGTATTTTTCCGACATCCTTTTAGAGAAATGGGTATTTAGTACTTTCTACTTTATTTCATTCATTATGCTAAAATGTCGTTAAAACTAAGAAATATTCTTAACTCAAAGTTAATTAAATCGATCGGCAGGGGTTTTGGAGGTATAAATGAGACCCAATATTTTAAGAGAAAAATTAGATAGTGGAAAGCCTACAGTTAGTACTCATATCCACTCTGTTTGGCCAAATGTCATTGAAGCTCTTGGACATACCGGAATTTATGATTATGTAGAATTTGTCGCTGAATATGGCACATATGATATCCATGATTTAGACAATATGGCACGCGCAGCAGAGTTATATGGTTTAGGGAGTATGATAAAGATTGATAGAAGCAATCAAGAATTTGCTGCTCAAAGAGGAGTTGGTGCAGGTTTCAATAGCGTTCTTTATACTGATGCAAGATCTGCAGAAGATGTGAGAGAAGCTTTAAAAATTACCAATCCAGACACTCCTCAACATAATGGTTTGTATGGAGTGGCGACTCGTCGAAATTCATATATGGGTTATGGGGGTTCTCCAGAGTATGTTGAATCTTTGGCAACTACTGTAAAAGCAGTCATGATCGAGAAAAAAGGCGCTGTCGATGAGTTAGATGAAATTTTATCACTCCCAGAGATTGACATGATACAGTGGGGAGGATCTGATTTCTCAATGAGTGTCGGTCACCCAGGCGAGCGTGATAATCCCATAATTAAAGCTGCACATGATAAAGTTTTTAAGGATTCTTTAAAAGCAGGAGTTCACCCTCGTGCAGAAATTCAATCTCCAGATGCTGCGAAAGCCTATTTGGATATGGGTGTCAGACATTTTTCGATAGGAACTGATGTTTCGATGCTTTATTCCTGGTGGAAGGAGAATGGAGAAGCTCTCTGGAGAGCAATTGAAGGGGAATAGACCCTTTTTGGGAAAAAGTTTAAGGAGTTTCGGAAATGCCTGCTGATGAAACTTCACGTAGAGCGTTGACCCATGTTGATGAGTCTGGGGAGGCTAGCATGGTAGATGTGGGAGAAAAGTCGGAGACTGTGCGCCAAGCTGTTGCCACTGCTACAGTTGTAATGTTGCCCGATACTCTTTCGTTGATTGTGAAAAACCAGATAAAAAAGGGAGATGTTTTATCTGTTGCTAGAATAAGCGGGATTATGGCCGCAAAACAAACTCCCTCTTTGATTCCGCTTTGCCACACCTTGCAATTGAATCAAGTGTCAGTTGAATTTGAAATTGATGATGAAAATCACTCAATCAAGATTGAGGCATTTGTTGCGACTTCAGCAAAAACTGGTGTGGAAATGGAGGCGTTAACTGCAGTTAGCATTGCGGCTTTGACTATATATGATATGTGTAAGGCAGTAGATAGGGCAATACACATTGAAGATATAAAGCTACTTAAGAAGACTGGAGGGAAAAGTGGTGACTATACCTTTAGAAATTCTAAAGATTGTTAAAGCAAGCTAGTGTTTAATCTTGATCAATTGAACTCATCGATTCCTACTTACATTATCTTTGGGTTGGGGAATCCGGGTCCCGAATACAAGAATACTCGCCATAACGCTGGATTTTGGTGTGTAGAATTTTTGGCTGAGAAATACGGATTTCCTGCATTTTCTAGAAATAATAAGAATGTAATGATATCCACAGGAATAATAGCTGGAACAGTCGTAGCATTGGCGAAACCTAGAACGTTTGTTAACAACAGCGGACATGCAATTGAAACGGGTTTAAAAAAATTCCATGTGGGGATTGATGATATTCTCATTGTTTCTGATGATATTACTCTTCCTCCGGGTAAAATAAGGCTAAGAAAACAGGGGGGTTCTGGAGGGCATAATGGCCTGAAATCAATTATTGATATCTTGGGGAGTAATGAATTCGCTAGAATTAGGATTGGTGTTGGAGATGTAGAGGAAGGCAGCCTTGTAGATCATGTTCTTAGCCCTCTACCAAAGGAATCAGCAAAATTAGTTAATAAGGCCTTGGTGGAATCTGCTGCTGCTATAGAATTGTTATTTTTAGAAGGTCTGTCCGCGGCTATGAACACATATAATTAAATTTTTTATAAAAGCTTAGACGATTTGAAAAATTATAGAGAATGGACGGTTCACTAGCGGTTTGTTAAAATGCTTGACATGTAAAATGGAGAAGAACTTTTAAAGCGGGGTGATTATGGACGCTAACGAATTTGGATTCTCGAAATTTTCAAAAAATGATTTTTATGGAGCTATCAATGAACGCCTGATTGATATGGCGGATCTGGGTTCTAATCAGAAGATTATAGAGTTGGCTTGTGCAACCGGAGGCGTCACGAAATTGATTGTTGATCGCCTTAAGGGTGCTAAAGATTCAGTTGTTATAGCTATAGATCATTCTGCTTCTGCCTTAAAACAAGCAATGAAAGAAATTAATGGACATAGCGATAGTATAGTGGAGTTTGTTCAAAGTCAGGTTGAGCAAATTCCTGAGACTATTAAGGGTTCAGCTGCCGATGTTGTTATTTTTTGTAATGCTATCCACTATATCTCTGATAAAAACATTTTGGCCTCCGATATTTTCAATGCACTTAAACCTGGAGGCAAATTTGTTTTTAATACCTCATTTTATGATGGAGGCCAACCTGAAGATTCGTTGCTTTTTTACAGGAAGTGGATGTTTAAATCACTAAGAGCCTTGAGAAGAGATTATCAATTACGTCCAGATTCATCTCAAAAAGTTGAGTCCAGGAAACAATTAACTCCTACTGAATATGTTGAAATATTGGAATCTAATGGGTTTAAGGTTCTTAAGCAAATCGAAGACAGGGTACAGGTTCCCATAGCGGGATGGTTGGATATTAGCGAGTTTGAAGACTTTATCCAAGGCACAATGC
>CAZWTJ010000008.1:0-37818 GCA_964637555.1 uncultured Dehalococcoidia bacterium
GTCATTAACCAATTTGAATTCTGAAGAGACTATGACGTTTGCAGAATTAGCTTCTGAGCTTAATGATACTGGTGGTCCAATTATTGGACGAGGCAGTTTGCATGCTGGAAAAGCCGGTGCCGGCGGAGGTTCTTTTGCTGGTGTAATCGTTGATTTGAAAATTGATCCAGATACTGGTAAGACAGAAGTAACAAGGTTTACGTCTGTTCAAGATGCGGGTAAAGCTATTCATCCAAGTTATGTAGAGGGTCAGATGCAGGGTGGTAGTGTTCAAGGAATTGGCTGGGCGTTGAATGAAGAATATTATATGAGTGACGATGGAAAGATGAATAATTCAACTCTGTTAGATTACCGTATGCCAACCAGTTTAGATCTTCCTATGATTGATACGGTGATTGTTGAAGTTCCTTCTGAACTACATCCTTATGGAGTGCGTGGTGTTGGAGAGGCGAATATCGTTCCTCCTACTCCTGCTATTGCTAATGCTATTCATAGTGCAACTGGGCTTCGAATGGAAAGATTGCCAATGAATCCTGCCGCCATAATGGAAGCCAAATGGGCTCAAGATTAGTGAATTAGTTTTACTATGGCAACCGTTTTTATACCATCACTAATGCAGAATCTCAGTGAAGGTGCAGATCGTGTGATTGTTGAGGGCAACACTGTAAGAAAAATTATTGATAATCTAGAAGAAGTCCATACAGGATTTAAAGCAAGGTTGTTAGATAATAGAGGAAAGATTAAACCCAATATTTCAGTGGCAGTGGACGGTGAAGTTTCAGAGATTGGAATATTAGAGCGTGTAAGCCCTAACAGTGAAGTGCATTTTCTGCCTGCTATTGCAGGTGGCCATGCCTGAATCCCGCATTCATTATGATGGTGTATAGTGCCTAATAATCAAAAATTGTCACCGATTTCTGAAGATTGGGAGAGAGCTCTGGCGATTGTTGCACACCCTGACGACTTAGAATATGGCGCTGCCAGCGCAATAGCTCGTTGGACTTCTCAAGGTAAGGATATTCAATATCTTCTCGTAACCGAAGGAGAAGCGGGCATTGATTCTATGCCTCCTGAGGATGTAGGGCCACTTCGAAGGAAAGAAGAAATTGCTAGTGCTAAAGTTGTTGGCGTAACTGATGTTCAATTTTTGAATTATGAGGATGGTGTTGTAGAGTATGGTTTACCACTTCGGCGTGATCTAACTAAAATTATTCGTTCTCAAAAACCAGATGTTATAATTACTATTAATCACGAGCTTCAGTTCGCCCAAGGGCAATTGAACATGGCTGATCATCGTTGGGTAGCTATGGCTGCTTTTGATGCCGCTAGAGATGCTGGGAATAGGTGGATTTTTCAAGAATTGTTACAAGAAGGATTTCATCCCTGGACTGGAGTAAAAATGGTGATGGTGGCTGCTTCTCCAAACCCCACTCACTGGGTGGACGTAAGTGATTCAATAGGACTTGGGATTCAATCCCTTAAATTGCATCGGGCATATATAGAAAATTTGAGTGAAGATTTTGATCCCGAAATGTTTTTGAGTATGAATGCGAATGCTTCCGGGGAGAAAGTCGGCGTAGACTACGCAATCGAATTCCAAGTAATATTAATTTAAACAATCTAGATATTGATCTGATTAATTGATCGCGCTGAGGGCCATGGGTTTGATTTTTCTATGGCTGATGATAGTTTAAATATTGTTTTCTCATCAGAATGACGTCCGATAATATGTAATCCAATCGGGAGACCATTATCTGAAAATCCACATGGGATACTAGCAGCAGGATATCCGATCATGTTTATTGGATATGTGAACGGTGTATAACCCCAAATTGGATCAACATCAATATTATTTATTACAGAAGGATTGTTGCCAATTTCAAATGCTTTGACTGACATTGTAGGAGAAATTAGCAAATCGAACTTTTGAAATTGTTCTTCGAACTGGCCTATCATCAGGCTAGTATATCCCAGCGCAATACTATAATCAGCGCCAGAAAATGTTGAAGCTGCCTTAAATCCTTCTTGCACGTAATCCGTTAATTGATTGAAATCTAGAGTTTTTGAAGAATTCCTACTGCCTGCAATCATGGACGCGAAAATATGTAGAAAATGTTCTGTAGGATTAATTAATTTTAGATCTGATTCTTCGACTGAACAACCAAGTGACTCCAAAGATAATGCAGACTTTTTTGTTATTTCTAACACTTCAGGATCCACAGGAGTGTAACCGAAATCTGGTGTCCATCCTATTTTAAGACCTTTAACTTCACCGTCACAAGCTTCGAGGAAGTTTTCTATAGGCAATTTGGGGGATAGTACATCCCTTGAATCGGCCCCTGACATGACATCTAATAGAATAGCTGCATCTTCAACATTCCTTGCTATTGGGCCAGATTGTGTAAGTATGTTGTGAGCTGGAGGCTGATTGAGTGTTCCCGTTGAAATCTTTGGAACGCGACCTAGAGTAGGCTTGATTCCATAAGCCCCACAAAAACTCGCGGGGATTCTAATTGATCCTCCCCCATCACTTCCAGTTGCAATAGTTGATAATCCTGAAACAACTGCCGATGCAGCTCCGCCACTTGACCCTCCGCTGGTTCGGGAAGTATCCCAAGGATTCCTACAAGCGTCTCCTAAAAGATTATCTGTAGTTCCTTTGAATCCAAATTCAGGAGTGTTAGTTTTTCCAAGAATTATACCTCCAGCTTTTTTTACCCTTTCAACTACAATCGAATCATATTCCGGGATATAGCTATTAAATGCCTTTGATCCGAAAGTTGTCCTGATAGATTTTGTTTCCTCAAGATCTTTTATTGAAATTGGAATTCCGTGAAGAGGGCCTATAGGTTTATTTTCCATCACTGAGGTTTCGCATTTTTTAGCCTGTTCTAATGCATATTCAGAAGTAACAGTCAAAAATGCATTCAAGATAGGATTTAAACCTTGAATCCTATCAAGGAATACTTTGGTGATTTCTACAGGGGATAAATTTTTACTTGTAATTTGATCATGAAGTTCCCTAACTCCCATAAATGCAATTTCTTGTTGAATCAAGTCTATGACCTCAGTTTTAAATCGGTTTGGTACGATTATAGGAAGGGGCTTTCAATAGTGCAAGACTGTTGTGATACTATCACCATTGTAAGGAGATTATTATGAGAATTAGCAATATCGAAACCTTTGTTGTGGATGCAGGATGGAGGCCGTGGATATTTGTAAAAGTTGATACTGATGAGGGTATTACTGGATGGGGAGAATGTTCTGACGGACGTCAACCTTTAGGTGTGACAGGAACGATTGAGGATTTGAAACCTATACTGATTGGTCAGGATCCATGTGCATTTGAGATGAGGTTTTGGGATATGTTGAGACTTACAAGGCAGTCTCCAAGTGGGATTGCTAGCAAAGCAATGGCTGGAGTGGAATTAGCTTTGCTAGATATAAAAGCTAAGTCTTTAAATATTTCAGTAGTTGAATTATTTGGTGGCCCCACACGTGAAAAAGTAAGAGTTTATTGGTCACATTGTGGAACCTCAAGAGCTAGACATTCTGAGTTATTAAATACACCACCTATTAATTCAATGAGTGATATTACGAATTTGGGGAAAGAAGTTGTAAGCAAAGGGTTTACGGCTTTGAAGACAAACATTATTCTTCCTGGAGATCCTGCAAGTGTTTGGATGGGTGGTTTTGGTGGTGGTAAAGGGACTACTGACCAATATATAACGAAAAATTTGCTTAATCATGTTGAAACATTAATCGGAACATTCCGTGACGCAGTTGGAGATGAAGTCGATATCAATTTAGATTTGAACTTCAATTTTAAGACTGAAGCTTGTCTTCGCATTGCCAAGGTTTTGGAAAAATTTGATTTGTTGTGGTTGGAAATCGATATGTATCAACCAGAAAGTATCAAGCAAATAAAAGAAAGTACAACTACTAGGATTTGTACAGGGGAGAATTTGTTTTATATGCGCGAATATTTGCCCTATTTCCAAATGCATTCAGCCGACATGTTTATGATAGATGTCCCATGGAATGGTTTTAGTCAGTCAAAGAAAGTTGGAGATCTTGCTGAGGTATATCAGCATAATGTTGCACCTCACAATTATTATAGTCATCTTTCGAGTTTTATTAGTGCCAGCTTATGTGCTGTTTTGCCGAATGTTCGAATTATGGAGATCGACATTGACGACGTTCCATGGAAGGATACACTAGCGAAGAATCAACCGAAAATAGAAAATGGCTTTATGGAAGTGCCTACTATCCCTGGCTGGGGTACAGATATTGATGAAGAGGTTGCTAGAGCTCATCCATGGGATCAGACCAAACTTGGATATATGAATTTCTCCGAAAAAAATCTATAAGGTTATTTTTAATTTTAAAAATTAATTAGGTTTTCTTAGTGAGTCTAGAAGTTCTTCATCGATTGGGTAATATTTTCCAGGAGAAACATTTTCTGATTCGATGAGCGATTTGGCGAATTCTTCATAGGATTCATGTTTTTCTGCCCATTCAACAACTTGTTGAGCAATTTCTGAATAGACGACAACAACTCCATCATTATCTCCTATAATAAAGTCCCCAGGGCAAACGACAACACCTCCACACTGTATTGTTCCCCCTGCCTCAAATGGGTGAATATCAGGAACTCCTACTGCACCAGTTCTACCGCCTGCAAATAAGGGGAATCCATATTCCTTTACAGCATCTAAATCACGAATAGCTCCATCGGTTACTAACCCTTCAGCGCCGTTAATCTTAAGTTGGAGTAGTTTAACATCTCCTCCGATACTAGCCCAGCTTTTCCCCATTGCATCCATTACAATTACGTCCCCAGGTCCAGTAGATCCCATTGCTTCATATTCTGGCGAATTTTCACCCAAGTCTGTTTGTTGCAAGATATCTGTTCTTGGGGGGACAAATCGTAAAGTTTTGGCTCGTCCAACTAGCTTTTGGCCCGGAGTAAAGGTATGAACATTTTTCATCCAACATGGATCAAAGCCAAAGTGTTTGACTGCAGAGAAGATCGTGGCTGTGGGTAGTAATTTCAGTCTATCTACAAGTTGTGTCGTTTCGTTTGACTTCATGAATGCCTCGCTTTGTTTGGTGTTTGGGTGATAGTGTATCAGGTTGGAAATAACTTTCAGGAATTGTTAGTATTTGTGGGCGAGAATTTTTTTTATAGAAAGTCACTTTTTGAGAGTATTATTTACATCTAATCAAAAGAAATTTGCCGAGAGGCTTGGAAAATTTCTTGGTAATCGTCATTTCCTTCAATCGGTAGATATTTTCAGCACTATTAATGCCGAAGATTCATTTTCCAGTAGTCGAGCCAAAATATTTGAAGAGGTGTCAAAACATTTAACCGAGATTGATGTGTTGATACATTCTGGGCTCTTGTCGGAGTCTGTTCATGTTAGCGACAGATTAAATTACAATATGCATAACACATATCAATTATTAGATTTAGCAGTTAAAAATGGTGTCAAAAGGGTCATATATCTAAGCACTTTGCATGTTATGGATGAATATAGTGAGTCTTTTGCAGTGACTGAAAATTGGAGGCCAGTTCCTTCGACAGATCCCCATATACTGGGCCCATATTTGGGTGAAGTGGTGTGTAAAGAATTTGCCAGGGAAGGCAAAATTGAAGTGATTTTGTTAAGGTTAGGAGATCTTATAGATTCCGTTGATTCAGCAAAACCTATGTCGAATTCTAGTCTCTATGTTGATGATGCGTTTCAGGCGATTGAAAAGGCTTTTTCTGTTTCTATGGCGCATGAGTTTGAAGATCGATCTTTAACTTGGCTGCCCTTTCATATTCAGTCCAATGTCCCCAATAAGCGTTTTTTGACAGACCGGGCTGAATTGTTGATGAATTATAAACCGATTGATGGACTTCAGATGAGACTGTGAATGTATAGGTGAAAAATGAAAATTTTGTTGTTGGGTGCTAATGGAATGTTGGGTCCACATGTAGTGAAGGTGTTAGAAAAAGAGCATGATTTAATTCTTAGTGATGTGCATGCAAGTATGGACTCTGAACATGAGTATCACCAAATTAATGTTTCAGATTTGGAGAGCGTAATAAACATTTCTTCAGGAATGGAGGCAATAATTAATTTATCAGTTGTAAGGGAAGAGAGACGTTTGGCATTCGACGTCAATTCCCGAGGATGTTACAACCTAATGAGTGCTGCTGTACAAAATGGGATAAAAAGAGTTATTAATACAGGACCACATTTTACAGTTGCGGGTCCATCTTATGAAGATTATGATTTTGCGATTCATCCATCTGTTCCTCCGCAGCCTGGAACTTATTTGTATGCTCATACAAAGGGATTGGGTAACGAAATTTGCAGAATTTTTTCACAGAATTTTGATCTTAACGTCATTACATTGCTTTTTTATAATTTTAGAGGATATGATGGTGATGAATGGCCCATTGGGAAAGATTTCACGCCATTTTCAGTGACGTGGGAAGATGCCGCGAATTCATTCAAATGTTCGCTTGAGATTGAATTAAGTAAATTACCTTCGAAATTTGAAACTTTCAATATATTTGCTGATATTCCTCATAATAAATTTAGCAATTCATATGCGAAAAATGTTTTGGGTTGGAAACCGACTGACCAGTTGCAAAAGTACTGGCTGAAAGAAAAATAAAATCACTTCAAGGAGTTAACAATGTTGTCAGCTGAACAAGCGGCCTTACAAGAGCGAACTGAATCTTCACTTCCGAAGACAGGCAGGCCAGTTATTCGATCAAATCAAGGGGTGATTTCTAGTGGTCATTATTTGACGTCGATGGCCGGGGCCAAGTTAATGATTAATGGAGGCAACGCGTTTGATGCGTTAGCAGCTTCAGTATTTGCAGCTGCTGTTGTGGAGCCAATAGCTTCATATTCATTGGCTGCAGAAGCGGTCTTAATGTTATATTCCAAAGAAGAAGCTTCCTTTTTGTCTGTGAGCGGGCAAGGAACGGCTCCTGAATTGGCTACTATCGATTTTTACAAGTCCAAAGGACATGACGTAATTCCGACCGGGGTTGGCAAAGATGCCCCACTTGCTTTTACTTTGCCAGGAGTGGTTGATTCCTTGCTTACAATGCTTGAACGATTTGGAACGAAAAAAATTTCCGAGGTTTTAGCGCCGGCTATTAAATATGCTACTGATGGGATTCCGCATTATGAATATATGCTAGACAAGCTAGATTCGGCTTCGACTATTCAACAGTTCGAGCTTTTCCCTCCGGGAGGGTTCGACGTCTTTTATAATGACAAAACTATTCCGAACCCGGGCGACTTGTTGCAGCAATCTGCGCTTGGAGAGTTATTGTTGAAAATGACATTTGCCGAGGAAGATTCTTTAATGGGTAGGAATATGCCGTTTGATGAGGAAAGGGTAATAGGAATTCAAGCTGCTCGAAAGTGTTTTTACCAAGGAGAAATTGCAGATATATTTGATAAAAGTTCCAAAAGTGTGGGTGGGATACTTAGAAAAGACGACTTGCGCGATTACCGTGCCAAGATTGCGAAGCCTGTAAGTACTACATTCCACGGTTATGAAATTTACACTCACGACACTTGGAGTCAGTCTCCTGTACTTTTGCAGGCCTTAAACTTATTAGAGGGGTTCGACTTAAAGTCAATGGGGCACAATTCGCCAGAGTATATTCACACTGTTTCAGAGTGTCTAAAACTTTCACTGGCTGATAGAGAGGCATTTTATGGAGACCCTGACTTCGCAGACATACCAATAGACGGGTTGCTCTCAAAAGAATATGCCGACTTACGAAAAAATGAATTTAATGCAGAAGTTGCTATTCCTGTTCAGCCTGACCCTGGTGATCCGTGGCAATTTTCCAAAATTGATAAGCCTAATCAATTTCCTGAATCTAGCAAATTGAATATTTCAGAGACTGGGGACAATATCCATCCAGATGGGACTACACATATTTCCGTAATTGATGAAGCGGGCAATTTCGCGTGTGCTACTCCTAGTGGAGGCTCTTTTTCTAAGTCTGTTTTTTTCCCTGAATTGGGTTGTGCTATGAGTACACGGATAGAAATGTTTAATTTGATAGAAGGTCATCCCAATGAACTCGTTCCTTCAAAAAGACCGCGTACATCATTAGTCAATTACATCGTCGCTAAAGATGGTAAACCATTGATGACTATTGGATGTCCGGGAGGTGATCATCAGGCCCAAGCTTGTACTCAATTAATATTGAACACTTTGGTTTTTGGAATGGATCCCCAATTGGCGGTAGAGGCTCCAAGATTCGCTACTGATAGCATAGTAGACTCCTTTTATCCACATGTTTATTTTCCTGGAAGATTATCAGTAGAAATTGGGATTTCCGACGAAGTTTGTGCAGAACTTGAATCCAAAGGTCATAAAATTGATCGTGCTGTAAGTTGTGGCATGGGTGCCACGGTGTCTGTGAAAGATCCAAATTCAGGTTCATTAAGTACTGGCGCGGATCCTAGACGTGCATGCTATGCAATAGGCTTATAATATAATTGCCATTATGACAAACGGGGATATTGTATAATTATGTGACCGGCTATAAATTTCGAATTGGTTGCACAATGACTAATGAAATTACTGATCAAAAAAAAATGCCAACATCTATGTTGAATAGAAATGTCAGACGTGTTGTGGTAAAGGCTGGAAGTGCTTTACTTACAGGCAGTGGTGAGAATCTGAATTTGGACATTCTTTCTATTTTGGTCGAACAAATTTCCAAACTACGCAAGGCTGGGATTGATGTTCTATTGGTGAGTTCTGGGGCCGTTGCTGCGGGTAGAAAAGTGATTGGCATTTCGGATGACGAGCCTAATTTGCCGATGCGTCAAGCTTTGGCTGCAGTCGGACAAGGCCGGATAATGCATTCATATGAACAACTTTTTGAGGGGCACAATATTCCTGTCGCTCAAGCTTTATTGTCAAGGAATGATTTTTCTCGCAGGTTAAGTTATTTGAATGTTCGCAATACTCTTTTGGCACTTTTGGATTGGGGTGTAGTTCCCATAATAAACGAGAATGATGTTGTAGCTGTTGATGAATTGTCTGAGGGGGTGTTTGGTGATAATGATACTTTGTCATCTATGGTAGCTACAATGGTGGAAGCTGATTTACTCATTCTTCTCGGAGAAGTAGAGGGGTTGTTTACATCTGACCCAAATATTGATTCTAATGCGAAATTAATTAAAGAAGTTAGACATATTGATGAATCGATTTTTGCAGCTGGAGGTCCATCGAGAAGCAATCTTGGTAGGGGGGGTATGGCTACTAAGATTCAGGCTGCAAAATTAGCGGTTGCTGCGGGGGTAAATATGGTTATTTCCAGCGGGTTGACGAGGGATATAATTATTAGGTTGGTGAATGGCGAACGGATTGGGACTTTATTTCATGCGGTCACAACTAAAATGGAAAATCGGAAGAGATGGATGCTTACGAATATATCAAAGGAATCACAAATTCACATTGATAAAGGAGCTGAGAAGGCACTTATTGATAGACAGAGTAGTTTACTTTCTCCAGGTATTTCAAAAGTTGTTGGGGTGTTTGAAAGAGGTGAAGTACTTTCGATTTGTGACTCTGACGCGCACCAAATTGCTTGTGGAATTTCTAATTACAGTTCCTCTGATTTAACAAAGATTGCGGGTATGAAATCGGAACAATTTGAGAAGGTATTGGACATTAATTTTGGTGATGAAATTGTGCATAGGAATAATATGGTGATTTTGACAGAGGCTGAAAATGGTATTTGATAATAGCACTCTCCGAGAGATTGGTTTTTCGGCTAGGCAGGCAAGCATAGAATTGTCCAAAACATCAGGCCAATTGAGAAATTTAGCTTTGATAAGAATTGCTGATGCCTTGCTTGATCGAAAAGATGAAATTATTGATGCAAATTCTTTTGATATTGATGCTGCAAAATCAAAAAACCTTTCTGAAGCACTGATTGATCGGTTAATTCTAAATTCCGAACGAATTGATCAAATTTCCATGGATGTGAGAAATGTTGCGAATTTAGACGATCCAATTGGTTTTATGGAAGATATGAGGATTTTATCTAATGGGTTACAAGTTTCTCGAAGAAGAGTTCCTTTAGGAGTTATAGGAGCGATTTTTGAGAGCAGACCCAATGTGATAGTTGATATCTCAGTATTATGTCTTAAATCTGGAAATTCTGTAATTTTACGTGGAGGAAGTGAGGCTATTAACTCTAATTCAAAAATCTTTCAGGTTTTGAGAGAGGCAATTTCTGATTCAGGAATACCTTCTGGCGCGCTGCAATTTGTCGAATCTACTGATAGAGAAATTGTAACCCAATTATTATTAATGAAAGATTATATTGATCTTTTGATACCTAGAGGAGGAGGAGCTTTAATTCGAAGAGTTTCTAATGAGGCTACTATGCCTGTTATTACTGGAGGTATAGGAGTATGCCATACTTATGTTGATACATCAGCTAATTTACAAATGGCTGAAACTGTTGTAGATAATGCGAAGACTAATCGACCAACTGTTTGTAATGCCATGGATACTCTTATTGTGCACTCAAATGTTGCAAATGCTTTTTTACCTAGCTTGGCCAAACTTTGGTCATCGAAAAAAGTTAAAATGCTATGTGACCGGAGATCGTTAAGTTTGCTTGAACCCATGGGGCTTTTGGATGTGAAATTAGCTGACGAAGAAGATTGGGATACCGAGCACCTATCTTTAGTTGCGGGTGTAAGAATAGTAGATTCATTGGATGAAGCATTAAACCACATTTTAATACACGGTTCTGGTCATTCTGAAGCGATTATTACGGAAGATTATTCTGCTGCCCAAAGATTTTTGAATGAGGTTGATAGTAGCGCAGTAATGGTCAATGCTTCGACGAGGTTTAATGATGGAGGGCAACTTGGGCTAGGAGCTGAAATCGCAATTAGCACTGATAAATTGCATGCAAGAGGGCCTATGGGATTGTCAGAATTAACTTCTTATAAATGGATTGTTATGGGATCGGGTCAAATCAGACAATAATTTATTTCGATGCTAATATTGCTTAAACAATTTTCCCCAGTTTGTATTTAGTGCAGAATTAATTCTTTTACGCCCTTTAAATCTTAGCCAGTAGAAATTGTGAAAAATGTTTGAAGCTAATATTCCTAAGAATACTAATGGAGTATTTAGGATGATTTTTTCTAAAGGTTTTAAAGGACCCCAATAAACGAGTTTTTGTCCCCAGCTGGCGAATGTGTTTGAGGACTTTGAAAACTGCCAGTTGATTCCTGTAATATCTTCTCCTTCGATATCTAGTTCCTTGATGTCTCCGCATCCTAGTCCAGCTTCATGGGCCATTCTGATGAAAGGAATATTCATTGGATCGAAACCCATTAACGTTGCAGACACAGCATCAATTGCCACTTGGTCCGAGCTGGCTATTAGGATGTTTTTTTGTTTCCAATTCAATGCTCGTGGGCCAGGTCCATCTCCTGCAAAAGTTCCATCTGTAACAGCAAAAATTCCGGGATGAATTTCTTTTTGAATTTTAAGTAGATCTACTAAAGTTTGGTGTATTACCGAGTGAGTTTTGTGCCTTTCGAATCCCAGTAATCCTCCGAATGCATTTTTCATCGCGCCAGTAATTGTTGTGAATACATGAGTTTTTAGAGTTGGTAGGTGACAGATATTTTTTCCGATCATTACTTTTGGAATAAAGATTCCATTTGGATAAACATCATCTAGTACATCCATCTTGCTTTTTGGTATGTATCTTATCCATTCTTCTTCTTCCAGGTAAATGTTATCTATACCAAGTTTTCTTTCTACCGCAGAGTGTTTATTGTTTTTCGCACCCTCTCTAGGGTTAACCACTACTGTTCCGTTGTGTGCAGTTTTAATTGAATGCCCATTATTCAAAAGTGCTTTAGACACACCTTCTAATTGCCACGGAGTTGTTGAACATGCGGGGAAATAGTGCTGCCAGGAAATATTTACTTTTAGCAAAGTAGGATTAGTCTGAAACAGAGACTTTTCGACATTTGCCAGATTCATTAATCGTTCAATATCTTCAATGACGGTGTCGGGAGTTGTGAAAATTACCGCGACTTTTGATTTTTGTGAGGAAGTAATTTGCTCATCTAAATGATTTTGTACTTGCACTAAAATTATCCACTTTTAATTAAGATCTAAAGGAGTTGATAACTAGTCTAAGAAATCGCGCAATTTTCTAGATCTACTTGGGTGCCTTAATTTCCGAAGGGCCTTGGCTTCAATTTGCCTGATTCGCTCTCTAGTGACTCCAAAATCTCTACCAACTTCTTCTAACGTGCGTCCTCTACCATCATCTAATCCAAAACGGAGTCTAAGCACTCTAGATTCGCGCTCGTTGAGAGTGTCCAAAATATCATACATTTGTTCTTTAAGTAGTTGGTATGATGCTGCATCGGATGGGGCAATTCCTGAAGTGTCAGGGATAAAATCTCCTAAGTGGCTATCTTCTTCTTCACCAATGGGGGTTTCAAGTGATACAGGTTCTTGTGATATTTTTTGAATTTCTCTTACTTTTTCGGTTGGAATCTCCATGCCTTCAGCAATTTCTTCTGAAGTAGGCTCTCTACCATATTCCTGTACTAATCTACGGCTGATTCTTATGAATTTGTTAATAGTTTCAACCATGTGAACTGGTATGCGTATTGTTCTTGCTTGATCTGCAATGGCGCGTGTGATTGCTTGGCGTATCCACCACGTAGCATAGGTGCTAAATTTGTACCCCTTACGGTAATCAAATTTTTCTACTGCTCTTATTAACCCAATATTTCCTTCTTGTATTAAGTCAAGCATGGTCATGCCACGGCCAGTATATTTTTTGGCTACGCTTACAACCAATCTCAAATTTGCCTCTGTTAAATGTTGTTGTGCATTTTCACCTTGTAGATCAATTCTATTCATCCAATGCCTGAAGACTGGCTCACAATTTTGCATTTGTTCAATGAATTCGGGTTTTGACAAATCCTCTCTGGCAGAATCCAAAGATTTATTTTCTCCTAAAGTGTCTATGAAAGCTTGTGGAAATAGACCGGAGTCCATTGAGAATTTTCTTATTTCCTCTTTGACTTCTTCGGGTTCCTGGTTGAGTACATCAGATACAAAGTTTAGGATTTCTTCTGTGAGGTCTCCATCTAAACTTTCTCTCAACAAATTGTTACTTATTACATCTTGCAACGAAAGTTCTTCATGGATATTAGACCATCTGCAAATTGCATCTAGTAAGTTTTGCTGGGACAACATTCGATTTAATAATTCTTCATAACATTGCCAGGCGGAAGGCTCATATCCTATTTTTTCACGCACATCAGAAGTAACAGCATCAAGATATTTGGATGATTCTATCTGCCGTGCCAACATCCGTTCATCGGATGCTTTTAGTAGGGTTACACGTCCAATTTCTCTCAGATACATTCGGACGGGATCATCTATCATTTCTGGGGATTCGACTTCAATATCACGGCTTATTTCTCCGATTGAGTCAACCATGTTTTCGGGTCTTCCGGAAAGAGTTGGATCACTTTCAACATTTTCCAATGAATCATCATCGGTAGAGTCAGGGATCTGAATTCCCGTAGTATTGAATTCAGATTCTTCTGAGTCATCACTAATTCCATTTTCTGATGGAATCTCTAGATCGTAATCGCCTACATTCATAGATCGTGCCATTTTAGCCTCACGTATTTTTTAGCCTCACGTATTTTTTTAAATTATAATCAATTATACGTCTCTTTGCGAATATCATTAAAGGACGTCTCTAGTTCTTTTATTCGATTATTGAGTTTTGCAACCTGGTTTTCCAGGGTTTTGAAAGTTTCATCCTCTGGTTGGATGGAGTTGATGATACTTTCTTGCATTTCCTTTATGTATCTTATTTCCATTCTTAGAATGCATTGATTGAATGCTTTGCTCGCTGAATTGATATCGATTGGCGCAATAGATTTTTTCGTTAGGCTATCGAGTCTCATTTGGAGTGTTGGTTCTAGCTCAATTTCGAGAGACTTGGTTGAATCAGATTCAAGCAATTTTTCGAAGAGTTCGCGATCCTCACTGTTTTTTAACCATTCGGGTGATAATTTGTGCGCAATTGACTTCAATTCAGGTAGATTCAATAGAAGAATTATTGCATGTTCATCGAGTGATCTTTCGTTTGAACCTATTAGTTTCTTACTAATTTCTTGTGTTTGGGAGGAGTTGACGGAATTTATTGATCTACGGTACCTGTTTTGAGAGGTTCTAGATTGAGAAATGCCCGTACGGATTGCTTGGGGATTAACCTCCAAGAGGGTTGATAGTTTGTTGACATAGCTGTCTTGCTCCAAAAAAGGTGCTTTCTGTATGATTGGACGCATTACTTCCAAGGCTTGGGTTTTTCCGTCACTAGAGTTTAGATCGAATCTTGATTTCAATGCATCGATAATAAAGGCGATATATGGTTTCGCTTGTTCAACAGTTGTTTCCCAGTCAACAGGGTTATTTCTAATTAATTCGTCTGGATCCATTCCATTTGCCAAAACAGCAATCTTTAATTTTAGAGAGTGCCTTTGCTGGAACAAGCTTGAAGGCGAGGCTCTTTGGTCTCCAATAATTTTCCATGAAGATTCTAAGCTTCTTAAAGTGGCTTCTTGGCCTGCGTTATCAGGATCCAGTGCCAATATAATATCATTAGTCATTGATCTTATTTTTAATACTTGTTGCTCGGTCAGTGCTGTTCCCATTGAGGCAACAACATTTCTGAATCCAAATTGATGGGCCGTTAAAGCATCCATATAGCCTTCGACAATTGTCACTGAATTTTGTGATCTAATGGTGTCTTGCGAGAAATTCAAGGCATATAAATTTGATCTTTTGTCAAATATTGGGGTTGCAGGGGTATTGATATATTTTGGAGGATTATTAGTCAGTGAACGACCGCCAAATCCAATAATTTGAGATTTCGGATTGTGTATGGGAAAGATAAGTCTCTGGCGGAAAAAATCAGAGGTGTTTCCGTCTTCCCATTTCCGAATAATGCCAGCTAGTAGTATCAACTCTTCGTCGAATCCTATTTTAAGTAGATGGATTTTAAGACTATCTCGTTCTTTGGGACTAAAACCAATATTAAAAGTTTCTTGTGTGGCATCGTTAACACCACGATTTTTCAGATATTGTCTGGCTACAATGCCTTGATTTGAAAGAAGGCAGTCACGAAAAAAACTGGCGGCTTCCTTATTGATTGCAATCAATAATTCGTCACGGTCGTAATTTCTTGAATCGTTACGTTCGATCGATACCCCTGATCGATCTGCGAGAATTATTAGTGCGTCTTTGAATTCGACCTGATGTTGGTGCATAATAAATGAAAATACATCTCCCCCAGTCGCACAAGCACCAAAGCATCTCCAAGATTGTCGGCTAGGAGTGACGATAAAAGAAGGAGTTTTTTCTTCATGGAAAGGACAATTAGCTTTGAAATTATTCCCAGATTTTCTCAAATTGACGTAACTGTTCACCAATTCTACAATATCTGTTCTAGATTTAATTTCATCTAAAGTTGTCATGCTTGGTTATCCTATTTAATTAAGAGGATTCTTTAGGTTGCTCAAAAGAAAAACTTGTTAATTCTTTTATTGGGGTTTGAATACTTTCAGAATGCCACATGATATGTTCAATGTGTGAATGAATATCAACCAGAATTTCCCCAATAGTTTCCCAATTTGGATTTGTGTTCACAAGAGTGTTTAAATTTAATAAGATGCTCTCTTTAGCAGAAATCATATCACTAATATCCGTACTTAATTTTGCTAATTCTTCCCAATATTTTTCAGGAAGTTGCATTTCTTGGAACTTCACTAGGATCTTGTGAGCTAATAGTGCAGTTTGCCTTGCTTGGTCTAGGTTTGGATCAATGTAATTTTCACTCATGATTCATCCTCTGGAATATTGTAATGACTTATATAGTTTGTCCAGGGTTCTCTGATGGATTCAAGTATTTTGATTTGTGATGCTTCTGACATTAGTGAAATTTCTTCGAAGATTTGCTTCCAAATTGCATCCACCTCATTTTTCCAGGGTTTAAACTCCGGGCTATGAGAGTCTCTTTGAAGTGCTTCTAAATGTTCTTCGATTCTACGAATAAAATTTGCTATCCTGCGTTCAGCAATTCGTGATTTAATTAGATTGTTCGACATTAAATCTCCTGTAACGTTAATGGTTTACTAATTCCGGGGTTGATTTTCTCCGCGGTTCTTATTGCAAAATGATCGGTCATTCCGGAAATGTAGTCTGAAATCGCATGAATTTTATTTTCGCTTCTAGATAAAATCCCTTCTGGAATTTGAGTTGGGTTTTTTTGAAAGAAATCATATAAAAGTTCAACTATTGATCTTGCCGCATCTCCCGCCGGACTACCATCCTGAGGGAGGTAGACTTGTTCAAACATAAATTCGCGTAGTTGATATAGTGACTGCGATATTTGTTCACTCATTTGAATTTTTGGCTTTGAAGATGGGTTTGGGGTATCTAGACTAGAGGATTCAATTATGTCTATTACCATACTATTGATCCTTTCAGAATGAGTCGATCCCAGAGTATGAAAAATGTCTGGGGGGATATCTGACGTGTTTAATACCCCTGCGCGAAATGCATCCAATAAGTCATGATTCAAATATGCTACGGAATCACATAATCTGACAATTTGAGCTTCTAGGGAAAGATTGTTAGGAATCTTGTTTGACAGAAATTCACCTCTTGGTTTGGAGTGGTGTTTAATTCCGTTTCTTACTTCCCAAGTAAGATTTAAGCCCCTTCCATTTTTCTCGATTTGTTCAATTATACGTACACTCTGGAAACGGTGATGGAATCCATGGGGATTAAGGTGGTTTAATACCGATTCTCCAGTGTGCCCAAATGGAGTATGCCCCATATCATGGCCCAAAGCAATTGCTTCTACCAAATCTTCATTCAGTCTTAATGCGCGAGCTACTGTTCTAGAGATCTGTGAAACTTCGAGAGTATGAGTTAGTCGAGTCGTGTAATGGTCACCTTTTGGTGCAAGGAAAACCTGCGTTTTGTGCTTGAGTCTCCTAAATGCTAGACAGTGGGTTATCCTATCGCGGTCTCGTTGAAATTCAGTTCGTACTGGAGACATCGCTTCATGATTTTCTCGTCCTCGCATGGAGGAAGATTTGGTGGCATAATCGGAGAGAGAATTTTCTAATTCCAAGTTTTTTTCATGGAAACTTTTTTGAATCCTTTCCATTTTTGAGCGGAGTATATTTTTGTCGGTATCCAGGATTTCTGTCTCCCAAAAGTTTTCATTTGCTAGAGATTTTATATATGAAAAGGGCGGCAATTATAACATAACTCTCACTGACGAGAGGGCAGTTTTTCTTTAGACTCGAATGCAGGATACCCAATGGTTTTCTGTGATCTCCAATAATTCTGGGGCACTTTCTCGACATTCACTGATCGCAATTGGACATCTTGTGTGAAAAGTACATCCTCTTGGAGGATTAACGGGACTGGGAATTTCACCTTTGAGGGAAATTCTTTCCCTTTTTGATTCTGCAATAGGGTCAGGGATTGGAACCGCAGAAAGCAAGGCTTTTGTGTAGGGGTGTAAGGGATTTTCATACAATTCTTCATTCTTAGCTATTTCGACTATATGTCCTAAATACATTACTGCAATTCTGTCACAAATATTTTTGACTACAGCAAGGTCATGCGCTATGAACAAGAAGCTTAAACTTAATTCAGACTGCAATGATTTCAAAAGGTTGATGATTTGAGCTTGAATAGAGACATCTAAAGCTGAAACAGGTTCATCACATATTATTAGTTTTGGTTCAACTGCCAAGGCTCGTGCAATTCCTATTCTTTGGCGTTGTCCACCACTTAATTCGTGGGGGTACCTGTCTGCCATAAAAGGGTTTAGACCTACCATCATTAAAAGATCCGAAACTTTGTTTCGGTATTCAAATTTTGAAGATATTAGGTTATGCACTTTAAGAGGCTCTCCAATGATATCTTCGCAAGTCATTCTTGGATTTAATGAACTGTATGGATCTTGAAAAATAAATTGAACTTTTTGACGCATCGCACGCAAATCGCTATTTTTCATATTTACTATATTTGAACCTTCAAATAGTATGTCTCCACTAGTAGGTTCGTGAAGCTTTAAAATGCATTTGCCAGTAGTTGTCTTGCCGCTACCACTTTCCCCTACAAGTCCAAGTGTCTCTCCATATTCAAGATTTAGGCTTACTCCATCAATCGCTTTTACAAAAGAAACAGATTTCCTGAAAAATCCACCTGATTTGATTGGGAAGTGCATTTTCAGGTTCTTTAGCTCTACAATGTTATTTGAATGATTTTCTTGCATGTTATTTTTTCGAAACTGGTGATAAATTTCCGAGTTCTTCGGATCTCCAGCATGATGCCTGATGGGCCCCGGAAAGAATCTCGATCTTGTTCATTAATGGTTCATGAGTGTAACATTTTTCATATGTGAATTTACACCTATCAGAAAATCTACATCCTTTGGAGATTTCAATCAAGTTAGGGGGAGATCCATCAATCGGTGTTAGGAGATCTTTTTGAGTTGTGTCAAGTCGTGGAATAGAATTAATCAATCCTAGTGTGTATGGGTGTAAGGATTTCAGGAACACTTCTTCTGTGGATCCAATTTCGATGATTTTACCAGCGTACATTACTGCAACTTTGTCAGCATATCGAGCTATAACCCCCAAATCATGTGTAATCAGAATTAAAGAAGTTTTAAAATTTCTGACCAAGTTTTGCATTAAGTCTAAAATTTGGGCTTGGATTGTTACATCAAGAGCAGTTGTGGGTTCGTCAGCAATAAGTAATTGAGGAGAACATGCCATGGCTATAGCAATCATGACTCGTTGTTGCATACCACCACTCAATTGATGGGGATATAAATTCATAGATGGTTTGGGATCTGGGATCCCGACTTGCGCAAGCATTTCAATTGCATGATCGGAAGCTTTCTTTCCCCCTAGATTCATATGCAGTTCTATTGTTTCGGTAATTTGTTGGCCTATAGACATTATTGGGTTCAAGGAAGTATTTGGTTCTTGGAAGATCATTGAAATCCCGTTCCCACGAATTTTGCGAATCTCCTTTTGGGAAAGTTTTAATAAATCTTGAGAGTTGAAAAATATTTCCCCATGGGTGATGTTTCCATCTTCAGGGGCAATAAGTCTTAGGATTGAATGCGCGATAGTACTTTTACCACAGCCACTTTCACCAACTAAACCTAAGATTTCACCTTCCTTTAAGGCAAAATCGATTCCATCTACTGCACGAATGTTTCCATATTCAGAGTTGAATTCTACATGTAGATTTCTAACTTCTAAAAGGGTTCTTGGTTGTAAAACTTTAGGCATCAAATGGAGTTTCTTTGAAGATTTTCATTACATCGTCTTGGGACGGCATAGTAGTTAATGCTCCCCTGCCTCTTACTTTAAGTCCGCTTGCAATCGATGCGATTTTTGCAGAATCTTTTGGAGACATTCCTGTAAGATAAGCACTTAAAAAAGCTCCGCTGAATGCATCACCTGCTCCGGTAGAACTTATTGCTAATTCTGGTTTGTATGCAGGTTGATGAAATGTTTCTCCATTTACTGAGATAATTGCACCACTTTCCCCGCATGTAACTATGGTATTCGGAACACCTAAATTGTTTGAGGCTTCTATAACTTTATATGGATCATCAGTCCCGAAAAGAATCTGGCAATCAGTCGGATTGCTTGGTAAGAAAAAATCAACTTTCTCAATCACGTCCATCATTGCTTTTCGTGCATCGTTTGGTGACCACAATTGTGCTCTGAAATTAGGATCATATGAGATTTGCAATTTTGCATCACATGCGATAGAAATCGCATGCTTCACCGTTTCATACGAAGAATTCGAGATTGCTTGAGATATACCGCTAAAATGAAAAAGTTTGGCATTTTTAATATATAAAGGGTCTAAATCACCAGGTTGTATTTTACTAGGTTCACTTCCTTTTCGGTAATAAACGAAATCTCTATCACCTCCAGGTAATTCAACAACGAAATGTACAGCATTGAAGCCTTCGCCAATTATAACGTTATCAGTGTTTATTCCTTCATCACTCCAGACATTTAAGAGGTATTCAGTGAAAGGATCATTACCTAAACGAGTTATATATCCAGTGCTTGTACCCATTCTTTGAGCTGCAACTAATATGTTCAATGAGTCCCCAGCAAGAGAACGTGTGAATGATTCAGCTTCTCCTATTGGTTGCTCTGCAAAGAATTCAATCATGCATTCACCGATGCTGATAAAGTCTGGCATCTCTTCTCCCAAATATTTTGGATTAATAGTTTTAAGGGGCCAATCAAGAAAATTACTTAGAGGATATTTGCACGAACCTGATTAAGTGGATTAGCTGCCAGATATTTTTGATTGAGCCATATTTTCAATTATAGTTGCTAATGCAGAATGATCAGAATCAGCATTTCCATTATTCATTAAAGTGCCGATCATTCCTTGCAAAAGTCCGGTTACCGGAAGAGGAACACCTAATGCATCCCCAGTAAGAAGTGCATTTCGCAAATCTTTCTGGTGTAGGCGAATCCTGAAACCTGGCGTGAAGTCACCAGATATCATCATAGGCCCTTTGGCGTTCAAAACAGTACTTCCAGCCAAACCACCTTGTATTGCTTCCAGAACAGTATTAGGATCCAATCCTGCTTTTGTCGCTAGAGTGAGTGCCTCTGCAACAGCTTCTATATTTATTGCAACGATAATTTGATTTGCAAGTTTCGTGGTATTTCCTGCTCCATAATCACCGCACAAAACGATGCTACCTCCCATAGATTCCAAAACACTATAATATTTGTCGAATGTGTCTTTTTTCCCACCAACCATTATTGCAAGATTACCTGAAATTGCTCCAGGTTCACCACCACTGACAGGAGCATCAAGGAAATCAACCCCAGCAGCCTCGCATGCTGCGGCAATCTTTTGTGAAGAACCAGGGGCGATAGAGCTCATATCAATCACTGCTGATCCGCTGGAAGCACCTTCTAGTACTCCTCCTGGGCCCATAATTGCTGCTTCAGAATCAGCAGAATCAGGTACCATTGTAATGACAAGGGAATTATTCTCTGCTATCTCTCTTGACGATGAAGCTGCTTTCGCCCCATCACCAACCATTTCTTCTATGCTTGTTGCTACAACGTCAAAAACTGTAATAGAATGCCCGTCTTTCATTAAGTTCCGTACCATGGGTTTCCCCATTATTCCTAGTCCGATAAAACCGATGTCCATAAGTAAAACTCCTTAGAATCAATTGAGCATATTATCAGTTCTATTTACTTCATGGTCAAGTAAAATCATGATATGCTGGAAAAAGATTTTCGAAATCTTTTGTTGATTGATCTGGATGATATTCTCTTCGTATTGTTGAGTTTTGAGGTATAGATGTGCATACACTAGTTCTGATCAGACACGGTCAAAGTCTTTGGAATGCTGAGAATAGGTTTACTGGATGGCAGGATATAGATTTGAGTTCAGATGGGATTCTTGAGGCTAAGAATGCTGCTAGAACACTTTCAGATAATGAATTTCGTTTTGATTTGGCGTATTCTTCCGTTTTAAAAAGAGCTATTAGGACTTTGTGGGTGGTCCTTGATGAAATGGACTTAATGTGGTTGCCTGTTCATTTGTCTTGGCGATTAAATGAGAGACATTATGGATCTTTAACCGGATTAAATAAATCAGAGACTGAAGAAAAATTTGGTAGTGAACAAGTTTTAGAATGGAGACGCAGTTTAATTACTCAGCCACCAAAGATGGATTTTGATGATATCCGACATCCTTTTCATGATCCTAGATATCGATACATTCACGAATCGATGAGAGCACCATTTAGTGAATCTCTGCAAAATACTATGGATAGAGTTGTTCCATTTTGGAATGAAGAAATCAAATCAAAAGTTCAACAGGGGTTGAGAATTATAGTGTCTTTTCATGGGAATTCAATTCGAGGCTTGATGAAATATTTGGAGGATATTTCTGATCAAGAAATAGTACGATTAGAAATACCTACAGGTGTACCAATCGTTTACGAATTTTCTGAAGATATGGTGGTTTTAGGACGAAGGTTTTTAATTAATTAATTTTGTTTAAAAAACTATTGATTGATTGGTAACGATCGGTACCTTATGCCCCATTTGTCCAAGGCTTTTTGGATTCGGGGATCGCTTAGTTCAATAATATCTTTCATTAATCCCGCGAGACTATGTCCCGCAATTTCATTTTTATTTACAACCCAATTCCCCTCTGATCCGTGAACTATATATAGTAAACAGTGTTGGTGAGACCCTCCCAATTTAATAGTTGTTAGATCATTTTGGGATTTGATTTCCAGTCCATTTTGAATGTTGTCCATGTGTTCTCCCTTGCCGATTGGTATTTACATTGATTCGGAAACAATAATGAAATTATATGCTAACCTTTAAATATTAGCCTCACGATGAATGAAATTGTGAAGTGGAGTGATTATGGCAATTGAGAAATTTGTGAAAAAGAGCGAGCCAAAAATTGAGATATTTGAAGCAAATTTTAAATCAATGATTGATGATGATGCGCAATTTTTTACTCTTCATTCGGGCTCTCAGTGGTCTGAGGGACCTGTATTCCTTCATGATAGGAATATGGTGATTTGGAGCGATATACCTAATGATCGAATGCTCAGTTGGGGACCTACTTCAGGGCCAGACATTTTTCGTTCGCCCAGTGGTTATTCGAATGGGAATTTTTTGGACTTGCAATCACGATTGCTGACTTGTGAACATGGAAATCGTCGAATTTCCAGGACCGAGAAGAATGGTGAAATTATTACTATTGTGGATAATTTCAATGGGAACAGATTAAATTCTCCAAATGATTTAGTGGTGAAATCAGATGGGGCAATATGGTTTACAGATCCTCCATATGGAATATTGTCAGATAAAGAAGGCCATAAGAGTGAAAGTGAGCTGGAGGGCAATTTTGTTTTTCGGTATGATCCTTTACAGGATCAGCTCTCACTTATTTCTGATGACTTCGACAAACCAAATGGGATTGCATTTTCACCTGACGAAAAACTTTTATATATTGCTGATAGTGGAGACCCTAAGAATATTCGAGTTTTTAATGTTTCTGACGACGGAAAATCAATAAATAATGGCCGTGTTTTTGCTGAAATTTCGCCGGGTCTTCCTGATGGTTTTAGAGTTGACTTAGAGGGGAATATTTTCACAAGTGCTTCCGACGGGATTCAAGTTTTCAACCCTAGTGGTGTATTGTTGGGTAAGATTTTGGTTCCTGAGAGGACTGCAAACTGTGTTTTTGGAGGATCATTCAAGGACACTCTTTTTATTACTGCGAGTACTTCTTTATATTCGATTAAAATGAATGTTACTGGTGCTTAGGTTGATATATCTTAGAAGGATTTCATTTTAATTTTGACTCAATTAATAGGGAAATACCAAAATGTCTGAATCACCTTTCAAAAAACCTGACGATTTTATTCGATCTGAAGTTGCCGACGATTTGATTAAGGGGGGGCTTCAGCAAGTTCATACAAGGTTTCCACCTGAGCCGAATGGGTATCTACACATAGGGCATGCTATGGCAATTAATTTAAATTTCAAGATTGCAGAAGAGAATGATGGGATGTGCAACTTGAGATTTGATGATACGAATCCAATTAAAGAGGATGAAGAGTATGTTGAGGCGATTAAACAGGATATTCAATGGTTAGGCTTTAATTGGAATCATAATCCCCTTTTCGCATCAGATTACTTTGACGTTTTATATTCTTATGCAGTTGATTTAATTAAATCTGGGGATGCGTATGTTGATAGTCTCTCACAAGAAGATATTCAACATTTTAGGGGAACTCTCCAAAAAACAGGTAAAGATAGTCCCTATAGAAACAGATCTGTAGATGAGAATTTAGACTTATTTGAAGCAATGAAAAATGGGGATTTTGATGAAGGCGCTCATGTCCTTCGTGCAAAAATTGACATGTCTGCCGCTAACATAAATTTAAGAGACCCAGTGATGTATCGTATTTTGTCTATTAAACATCATCGAACAGGGTTCAAGTGGTCGGTGTACCCAACTTATGATTTTGCTCATGGGCAATCAGATTCTATCGAAGGGATATCCCATTCAATATGCACATTGGAATTTGAAGGTCATAGGCCATTGTATGAGTGGTTTCAGGAAAAATTAGCTATCAAGAAATCGAAACAAATGGAATTTGCCGGATTGCAACTTTCCCATACTATTTTGAGTAAACGAATGTTAAGTCAACTTGTAGACAGTGGGTGTGTATCTGGATGGGATGATCCCCGAATGCCGACTCTCGCAGGATTGAGAAGGTTGGGAGTTCCTCCTGAATCAATTTTGAATTTCTGTGACAGACTAGGCGTCACTAAAAATGATTCTGTTAATGAAATTGAGATGTTAGAACATAGTATTCGACAGAATCTTAATTACAATGCTCCAAGGGCTATGGCAGTATTGAATCCCCTAAAGGTGGTAATTATTAACTATCCTGAGAATGGTTCAGAATATATTGAGGCTGTAAATAATCCTGAAGATGAATCTATGGGGTCAAGAAAAATCCCCTTTTCCAGAGTGATTTTCATTGAGAGGGATGATTTTATGGAAGATCCTCCTCGAAAATTTTTTCGATTGGCGCCAGGAAGAGAAGTGCGTTTGAGATATGCATTTTTCATTCGTTGTGTTGAAGTAATCAAAGATGATCGAGGTGAAATTGTTGAATTGCGGTGTACGTATGATCCCGACACATTAGGAGGGAGTGCACCAGATGGTCGTAAGGTTCGAGCGACTCTTCATTGGGTTTCTGAAATGGATGCGTTTAAAGCTGAAGTAAGATTGTATGATCGTCTGTTTGCAGTGACAAATCCTGGAATTGGGTCTACTTTTGAAGAACTTAAAATGGATTTGAACCAAAATTCTTTGGAGATTGTTTCTGAAGCACTATTAGAATCATCCTTAATGGCTGCTCGGCCAGGAACTAATTTTCAATTTGAACGGCAAGGTTACTTTTGTGTTGATTCTAAAGATTCTATTCCTGAGAAATTAGTGTTCAATCGAACATGTACATTAAGAGATTCTTGGGGCAAAATTAAGAAAAAAGCATGATCTTTTTTAGGGAATTTATATAGATATTTTATAGTTCTAGAGGTTGGTATTTAAAGTTGTATCCAAATGCTTGCGGCCCTACTACTTCTAGCCCTTTAGTTGTTTTCCATAATTTTGGGGCAGGGAAACCAAGAACTGTTACTCTGAACCCATATCTCAGTAACTCAGTAGTAATTGGCTCTCCCCTTTCAGAATCAATCAAACATATTAGATCTGGGACCATACAAATGATTTCCCCGTCAATTTCTGCAATCAAGTTTTCGTTCTGGAATTCTATACGCATTTTTTGATTTTGAAAATCGTTTAATCCCGCGATCGACATACTCCCTAACGCAAATCCAGATGAAGTTCTTCTTTCCACGTCGACAATTTTCCCCTGGAATAGTTCTTTCCCTGGGCATGTTTTTAGAATCGATTCGATAATATTTGCTTTTTGTGTTCTAGCTTTTTTGACACTGTCTCCAAGTGATTTTGCTAGGGATAATGAGTTAAGGATTGCAGTTGATCTGATCTGATCTGATGTCATTGGTGCGGTTGCATAACATGCAATACAACCCATTTGAATGGTTACAGACCTAGCCATACGTTCTACCCATTTTGCGTCGACTGCCTGAGAGAAAACTGCAGTATTTCCTTTTTCATCTGCAAGACTTAGAGGTGCGAAAGGGACTCCATAAACAAAGAATGTTTTCATCTGAATTTCTGGAAATGCTCTACCCATTCCATCAGCATCAACTACAGGTAACCCCGAAATTGCTGCTGGAATTAAAGGTTCTAGGGAATTACTTCCTCCAATTTCATTTGAAATTAAAACAGTCGCTTTAAAATCTAAATGTTCTTCTATTGCTCGCAGAGCACTAAGAGATTGGATATCTCGCATTTTCTCAATACCTACAGTAGGAGCACCGATTCCACCTACACACACAATTTGATCTGTTTCTTTTAATTCGTCTGGGGCTAGTACTTTTACTGGTCCATGTTTTCTAATTGCTTCTCTTGCCCTTAGCTGGCCAACATATGGGTTACCACCACCGCCGGTGCCTAATATTCCTCCTCCTATAGCTATTGATTCAAGATCTGATTCTGTGATTGTCCACATGCAACGAAGCTCCCTGTTCGATGTTATTATGTCATTAAAATTATGTTAGTTGTTATCCAAATTAAAAGGAGAGGATGATGTACGAAGGTATGATAGCAGAGACAATACGTATTTGGGGAGATGAATGCGAGGAGATAGATACATATATTGCTAGACCATTGGGTAAGGGACCCTTTCCCGGAATTGTTTTAATTCACCACATGCCAGGTTGGGATGAAGGGCAAAAGGAAATTGTTCGTAAATTTGCTTACCATGGGTATATTTGTATCGCCCCAAATTTACATCATAGAATGGGATTGGGGGATATTGATGATGCTGTGGCTGCTGTAAGAGCAGAAGGAGGCACTCCAGATTCACAGTTTTTGGGTGACTTTCGCGGGGCAATACATTACTTAAAATCTCTTCCATATCACAATGGTAAAATTGGATGTATAGGATTTTGTTCAGGGGGTAGACAGGCATTTATTGCAGCTTGTAATGTCCCAGAGTTAGACACTGCAATTGATTGTTGGGGTGGTAGAGTAGTGATGGATCCTACAGATATTTCAGAGAGGCAGCCTGTTTCCCCTATCGAAATGACTTCTGAGATGAATTGCTCTCTTTTGGGAATTTTTGGAAATGAAGACACTTCTCCGTCAATTGAAGAAGTAAATGAAATTGAGTTGACGTTAGAAAAATATCAAAAAGAATTCCAATTTTATCGATATGATGGTGCTGGTCATGCATTTGTTAATTCTTATAGGCCTAGTTATCGTCCTGAGCAAGCATTGGATGCATGGGGGAAAATATTTGATTGGTTGCAGAATTCGCTAAATTAGAATGTTCGTTTTATGGAGTTGAAGATGTGTACTTGGATTACTGAAAAGGTTCAATTGAAAGGCAGCGGTAAAGGCGTGAAAGGATGGTTTCCTATTACAGAAGCTAGAGTTTACTATGATCATCCTTATTTTACCCTTGAAGACCACACTTTGAATATTGATTTTGTTAATGAATCTCTAGGAATTGATGCTAGAGTCGCTGTAGAAATGACTGCTGAATCTGCTCGTGAATTAATTGAGAAGATTTCACTCGCATTAGAATCTGGTGAGGCAGTGCATTAGGAAATATTTTTGCTAGGTAATAAGAGATTGTGGTGGCGACCCTGACCAGACTCGAACTGGCGATCTCTGCCTTGACAGGGCAGTGTGTTGAACCAACTACACCACAGGGCCGCGCTGAAAAATAAGCATAAATTATTGTCGAATTATTCGCAAGTTTGTAAGTCTAATAGACGCAGCCTAAACCATTGTATCCAATTGTGACTTTATCACCATCTATCATGACTGGAGAAATTTTTTGACCATCGGTATGTTTGGTTACTTCATCCCACCTTTTGGGGTACAGGGATAAATTAATTTTTTCGTATTCGATACCCGAAGTATCCAATTCCTCCATAAGTTTTGTAGAGTAACCACAATCGATTGTGGAATATACTAATATTTTTGGCAATTTTAATCCTGTAATTTAAAAGTGATGTTAATTTTCCACGATTACTCTGATGAGCCAGAAAGTACTTCCTCTACATTTTTAACAATTGTAGATTTTGGAACGGCGCCAACTATTTGTCTAGCAACTGCACCGTCATTGAAAATCAATAATGCGGGTATTCCACGAATCCCATATTCAACAGCTCGGGATTGGTCTGAATCAACATCCAGCTTCATGACTTTTAATCGTCCAGAGTACTCTTCAGCGATTTCTTCAACTACTGGAGCAATAGCTTTACATGGACCACACCATTCTGCCCAAAAATCTACTAACACTGGAAGTTCGGATTTTAAAACTTCCCCTTCAAAAGTATCATCAGTTACTGCGATTGAATTTGCCATGTTTGCCTCCATATAACTTTTATTTTATTTGAGTTGGAACTAATTTTTCATTAAGAAGGTCTGTTTTTTCGTTCTTCTTCTCGTTCTTCCCATTTTTCTCTGAGAGGGCGGCCTTGTTCAGGAGTAGGATCTTTTACAATGCCATACATTGCTTTACCTTCGTGGCCATCTGGTAAGTATTCTGTGATTGGAAGACCTTCTTCATTTACGAAAAGTAAACAGTGACAATATTTATAAACTTGCATGTCGTCACATGCACACATCCAAGTTCGATGAGATTTTTCCTCTTCTTTATCAGGGTAAAATCGGCATGGACATAATGGACGGCCTATTTCATCTACATTTTGTGCCAATCCCAGAATCACTGCATCTCTGACTGAGTCATCTGGGTGTGTATTAGTACCAGATTTCGCACAGTACTTTTCCACGAAATTTTTCATTTTGGACATTGACTTGTCACTCGGTTGTTGTTTCATTGCACTCATTTCATCTCCTGATCATCCCAATTAATGTTGTGGTGGGCGGTAATGGATTTGAACCAATGGCCTCCGCGATGTCAACGCGGCGCTCTTGCCCCTGAGCTAACCGCCCGGGGTGTTCATTATTTTGGAACCATAATAAGTTTAACAACGGTTTTATGGGAGGTCAACAATCAATCTCTTTAGGTTTCGTTGTTAGAAGCGTTATCTGACTCTTCGTCAACTACGTTATAACCTGGAATTTTACTTTCGTTCTGAACATCAAATGATTGATGACCAAAACTACTATTCATTACTTCTCGCATATCTGCAGATGCAATGTCTAAAAGTTCATTGGCTTTCATTGCTGCGTCAGCTTCTATTTCAGCTTCCAAATCTGGCAATCCTAATCGTTGACGTCCCTCCTCTGATGCTCCTAATTGCGCTGGTATTAAGCGTCCGATGATTACATTTTCTTTGAGGCCTCGAAGGTTATCGGAGCTTCCGTTAATAGCCGATTCAGTCAGAACACGAGTAGTTTCTTGGAAACTTGCAGCTGACAAGAAACTTTCAGTCTGAAGTGATGCTCTTGTTACACCAAGAAGAACTGGAGTAGCGGTTGCCGGTTCTCCTCCTTCAGCCAAAATAGCTCCATTCATCTCTTCGAAATCCTTGATTTCAATCAATTCATCAGGTAGAAGGCTGGTATCTCCCGACTGGTCAACACGAACTTTTCGCATCATCCTACCAAGTATGACCTCAATATGTTTATCGTGAATTGTTACACCTTGAGCACCATACACTTTTTGAACCTCTCCAATTAAATAACTATATACAGCTTCAGTCCCACGCAATTTTAGTATCATGTGTGGGTCTTTTGGACCTGCTGTAAGTGCATCGCCAGCGTTCACAGTTTGTCCTTGATTGACTTCTAATCTTGCTGCAAGGGGGATTGGGTAATCACGCTGATCTTCTTCCGTAGAAGTAATTGTTAGCAGGTTGTTCTCTATAGAAACTGTTCCAGACAGGTCGGCGGAGACGATTGAAGATTCTGAGGCATATATGCTTTCTATATTTTCCCTTAACAATCTTGCTTCCTCAGAGATGTCAGAGATCTTTTGCTGAATATCGTCAATTTGGGCTTCAAGTTTCGCATCTGCTGGACTTAGTTTAGGCTCAGTGTTTTGTATCAAGGATAGTTGCGTGGTAATCGATTCGGTTAACCTTGAAGCATCTCCTGAATTTTCTGAAAACAGTTTTTTGATGTCTGCCACAAAACCCTTAGAATCAGATTCATCAGCACCATAATCAATTATTAATTTTGTGATTTTTCTGGTCGCGGCACCTTTCTGTGATGGAGTGCCTGAAGTAGAAGCTTCCAAAATATCAATAAGTTCAATAGCAAGAGACTCAGGTTTTGATTCGATAGATGGTGCCACAGAGATTTTGCTTTGAAGATCTTCAATCTGCGATTGGTAATCTTCAATTTGTTTGTTGATCTTTGTTAATTTTCGTTCGGAGGTTTTGGGTGAAACTTTCTTGATAATCTTAGATAGCGTATCGCCAAGTTCAATTTCCGAATCGTTTTTTGCAATCCATCGGTGTCCTTCAGGTAACTCGTGTTCGCTGAAAAAATCCTCTTGAGTTTTTACTGAGATTATTCTTTCACCATCATTTGATTCTTCTAATTGTATTGTGCCTTCAGTTTCGGCTAGTGCTGCAGCCCCTTTTGGAATTCTTGCTTCAAATATTTCTTCAACTCTTGGTAAACCAGTGGTAATATCAGCACCTGAAAAAGCGGCACCTCCAACGTGGAATGTACGCATAGTTAATTGAGTGCCGGGTTCTCCAATACTTTGTGCTGCTATTATTCCTACAGCCTCACCCAGCATTACTGGTTGTAGTGTAGACATTGATAGCCCATAGCATAGCTTGCAAATACCATTTTCAGTTTCACATGTCAGTGGTGATCGAACTTGAATAGATTCAAGCCCAAGATTTGAAATTATTGCTACTGATGTATCATCAAGCATGTGGTTTCTATCTAGCAATATCTCACCTGTCTTGGGGTCATGGATAGACTCGGAAATAGCACGCGTGCGTAATCTCTTTTCGAATGAAGGTATATTTTCATCATCACTGTCCTTGAAAACTGTGACACTACCAAGAGTACCGCAATCATCTTCAACGATAATTACTTCTTGTGAGACATCTATTAGTCTTCTTGTCAGATATCCACTGTCAGCAGTTCGCAGTGCTGTATCTGTTAGGCCCTTACGTGCTCCATGAGTGGAAATGAAATATTCTAAAACACTTAAACCTTCTCGATAGCTAGCTCTAACTGGTAATTCCATAATTTCGCCACGGGGATTAGACATTAGTCCCCTCCAACCAGCCATTTGCCGCAATTGAGATATATTTCCTTTCGCTCCTGAAGCTGTCATCATGTAGAATCCGCCATAGCTCGGCAGATCTTCTGCAATTACTTCGGTTAATTTGTCGTTTGCTTGGCTCCATTCCCCGATGACATTTTGTTTCCGTTCTTCTTCGGTGATTAATCCATCCATGTATAAAGTTTCAAGGTTGCCTACTTGCTCTTCAGCCCGGTTAATAATAGCGGTCTTCTTACCGGAAACTTTAATGTCATTTATTGCAACTGTGATTCCGGCACGAGATGAATAATGGAATCCGAGATCTTTAATAGCGTCAAGAATTTTGGCTGCAGTATCGTTGGATAATTGAGCGAAAATTTGAGCAGTAATTGATTTAAGTTCTTTATCATCGACAACTTTATTCACAAATGGAATTTCCGGAGGAAGGATTTCATTGAATATTATTCTACCGACTGTTGTTTCGATCCATGTTGATTTAGAATCTGTCGCGCCATTTTGGGATCTTACTTTTACGATAGTACCGATTTCTAGTACTCCAAGATCATATGCTAGTTGGGCATCTGAAAAATTGGCATATTCTCTTGTTGCATCTTCGGAATCGTTGATGGCAGTAGTTAGATAATAACAACCTAGTACAATATCAAGCGTAGGAGAAACTATTGGTTCACCACTAGATGGAGCAAGCATGTTATATGTGCTCATCATCAAATTCCTTGCTTCCAGAACTGCAACTTTTGATAATGGAACATGAACTGCCATTTGATCACCATCAAAGTCTGCATTGAATGCAGTACAAACTAAGGGATGAAGTTGTATAGCGCTACCCTCAATTAGCACAGGTTCGAATGCTTGTATGCCAAGCCGATGTAACGTAGGAGCGCGATTCAATAATACAGGTCGCTCTTTCACAACTTCTTCAAGGATATCCCATACTGCAGTTGTAGCAGTTTCGGCGAGCCTTTTTGCACTTTTAATATTATGTGCATAGCCACGCATAACTAATCTGTTCATTACGAAAGGCTTGAACAGTTCTAATGCCATTTTCCTGGGCAGTCCACATTCGTTCAATTGTAACTCAGGTCCCGAAACAATTACTGATCTCCCAGAATAATCAACTCTTTTCCCAAGTAGGTTTTGTCTGAATCTACCTTGTTTACCACGTAATAAATCAGACAATGACTTAAGTTTATGATTGTGTCCACCTGCTACGGCACGTCCTCGCCTTCCATTGTCAATCAATGCATCAACTGCCTCTTGAAGCATTCGTTTTTCATTTCGTAAAATAATTTCAGGAGCACTTAGTTCAATTAATCTTCTAAGTCTATTATTCCTATTGATTACACGCCTATATAGGTCATTAAGATCACTGGTCGCAAACCGTCCACCGTCCAATTGAACCATTGGTCTCAATTCAGGTGGGAGGACCGGTAGCATTGTTAAGATCATCCATTCAGGTTTATTTCCACTTTTTCGCAATGCTTCAACTAGCCTGAGTCTTTTAATGGCCTTCTTTCTACGTTGGCCAGATGAGTTATGCATCTCGGTTTGAATTAGATTATGTTGCACATCCAAGTCAATTTGTTGAAGGATTTCAAGTATTGCTTCGGCACCCATTCCTGCAGAGAAAATTTCACTGTAATTAATATTCAACTCACGAAATTTTCCTTCAGGTAATAATTGAGTGACTCTTAGTTCGTTTAGGTCATCAATGGTTTCACCTAATTCCCCGTTTAGGGCATCACGTGATTTGCTGAACTCTGATTGCAGTTCCAAGAGTGTTTGACGAGCTCGGTCTATTGGTGATTGAAGTTCAGATTGTGCGGCTTTCGAGAGTTTGCGTTCCGATTCTTCAATTACCTTATCTCGATCTTGTTCAAGTTTTTCAATTTGCTCAATGACTGGTTGAGTTTGCTCTCGTTCGGTTGATTCGATGGTTTCTAGTCTGTTTGAGAGATCATTTTCTAGCTGTTCGACAATCAGATCTCGTGCTTCTTCATCAAGTTTTGTAACTATGTATTGTGCAAAGTATAAGACACGCTCTAAGTTTCTAGGTGTCAGATCCAGCATTAGTCCGATTCTACTAGGCAAGCCTTTTGAAAACCAGATGTGAGCCACAGGCGCAGCCAAATCTATGTGTCCCATTCTTTCGCGGCGGACTTTTGCACGTGCAACTTCAACTCCACAGCGATCGCATTTTACGCCGCGGTGGCGAATTTTCTTGAATTTTCCGCAAAAACATTCCCAGTCTTTAGTTGGGCCAAAGATTTTTTCGCAAAACAACCCATCTTTTTCAGGTCTCAATGTTCTGTAATTGATTGTCTCTGGTTTAGTAACTTCTCCATAAGAATAAAGACGAATTTGCTCCGGTGAAGCTAAAGATATTCGGATTGCATTGAAATCGCTGCTCATTGCGGACATAATTTTCTCCGTACACTAAGATTCTTTAATAAATCGATGGATTTTTACTCTGCCGGCTCTTCGGATTCCTCACTATCTAATGTTTCCGATGTAGGCAAGTTCTCAGGCAATTCAGATTCTTCTATTTGACTAGCAGCCAAATTTTGGGCCAAATCTTGTAAAATTTGGTCTTCATTTATTTCGGAAGAATTGTCATTGTCAAGTTCTTCAGACAAGCCTTCGACACCCAATCCTTCAAGTCCAGCGCGGGCTATCTCTAAATCGGATGGCAAGTCAAAGTTTTCAAGTTCATCAAAATCGTCTTCTGAAGAATCATATTCCAGATCTACAGATAAACCTAAACTTTGGAGTTCTTTAATCAAGACGTGGAAAGATTCAGGTATTCCAGGTTGGATTACATCCTCTCCCTTAATTATTGATTCATATGTTTTAACCCTGCCTATGACATCGTCAGATTTGACTGTTAGCATTTCTTGTAGGTTATGGGCTGCAGAATAGGCTTCAAGGGCCCATACTTCCATTTCACCGAACCTTTGTCCCCCGACTTGCGCTTTCCCTCCAAGTGGTTGTTGGGTAATGAGCGAATAGGGGCCGATAGAACGTGCATGCACTTTATCATCAACTAGGTGATCAAGCTTCATCATGTAAATGTATCCTACGGTGACATCATTATCGAATGACTCACCGCTCCGTCCATCAATTAATTTGGCTTTTCCTACCGTAGGAGCAGAATTACTGTTCCCATTAGTTGAGTTATTTGCCAGTTCTTTCAACTCTGAAAAAGAGTTCTGTTCGATCGAATCATTGGAATGGCCATTTTTCTCAAGCCATATTTCTAAGGCTGCCTTAGCTGCAACCGAATCGCCACTGGATGCGAATAATTCTTCAAAATTGTAACCTTTTGCATGTACCCAGTCTCGCAAAATATCCCAATTTATGCGCTTCGTAGCATCTAATTCTTTAGGATCGATGCAGTTGGATTCTTGTACCATCCAAGCTTGGGCCAATGCATCTTCAATAGCAGTATCTGGAGCACTGTCAAAGACGGGAGTAACCGCTCGAAACCCTAGGTTGTGAGCAGCCCACCCGAGATGGGTTTCCAGAACTTGTCCTAGATTCATTCTTGATGGCACACCGATTGGATTTAAAATGATGTCTATTGGAGTACCATCTTCAAGGTAAGGCATATCTTCTTCTGGCAAAATACGTGCCACAACACCTTTATTACCATGCCTGCCAGCCATTTTGTCACCCTCAGTAATTTTTCGGGTCTGTGCTATCCACACTCTAACAAGTCTGCTAACTCCTGGTTTAAGTTCTTCATCCTCGCCACGATTGACAAGTTTTGTGGCAATTACTTTTCCACCTTGTCCATGTTTCACACGCAACGATGTATCTTTAACATCTCGAGCTTTTTCACCAAAAATTGCGCGCAGCAATTTCTCTTCCGCGCTGAGTTCCGTTTCACCTTTTGGTGTGATTTTGCCCACTAAAATATCGCCAGCATCTACCTCTGCCCCAATTCTTACTATTCCCTCTTCATCAAGATTGCGTAGAGCAGATTCACTAACATTCGGAATGTCTTGCGTGATTTCTTCAGGACCTAACTTTGTGTCACGGGCTTCCACATCGTATTTTTCAATGTGTAGAGAAGTGAATTTATCTTCTCTAATCAGGCGCTCACTTAAAACGATCGCATCTTCAAAGTTATATCCTTCCCAAGTCATAAATGCTCCCAGAACATTTTGTCCTAAGGCCAGTTCTCCTTTGTTAGTGCTGGAGCTGTCAGCCAAAATTTGACCTGCATGAACAAAATCTCCACGCGAGACTATCGATCTTTGGTCTATACAGGTTCCTTGGTTGCTTCTCAAGAATTTTGTGAGTTTGTATACATGCTCTTCGCCAGAGGAACTAAATAGAGTAATCTGAGTTCCTGATGATTCAATTATAGTTCCGTCACTATCTGCTCGAATGACTTGACCGCTATCTTCAGCTATTACGGCTTCCATTCCGGTAGAAACTATAGGAGCCTCTGGCCTGAGTAAAGGAACAGACTGTCTTTGCATGTTTGAGCCCATTAGTGCTCTGTTAACATCGTCGTGTTCTAGGAAAGGTATCAGTGCAGTAGATACACTTACTAATTGTAGCGGGGTAACGTCCATGAAACGCACATTTTCAGGAGTTTCCATTCGAATTTCCTCATTTATGCGGCATTCTACACGTTCATCAACAAACTCTCCAGATTCAGCTAGGGGAGTGTTTGCCTGAGCAATCAATTGACCTATTTCTTGGTCAGCGGACATGTATTTTATGTCCTCTAATGAAGAAGATACATAAGGTTTAACATTCAGAATTATTTCGTCTAATGCATCAATTCTCTTGATGAAACCCTTAGTTATAGTACTACCCGAATTCAACAAAGTTGATCCGTCAGAGTTCAGAACTTTCTCGGTTAAAGTATGACCTATTAGGTCTGTAGATCTGCTGTTAATAGTTGTCAGTACAGAACGATAAGGTGTTTCAATAAATCCAAAGTCATTGGTTTTAGCATATGTAGCTAAAGATCCCAAGAGTCCAATATTTGGGCCTTCCGGCGTTTCTATAGGACAAATTCTGCCATAGTGAGAGTGATGAACGTCCCTGACATCAAATCCGGCTCTGTCCCTCGATAAACCTCCTGGCCCCAAAGCTGAAAGTCTTCTCTTATGGGTTAATTCGGATAAAGGATTAGTCTGGTCCATAAATTGAGAAAGTTGAGATCCTCCAAAAAACTCTCTGATGGCTGCTATAAGAGGCCTAAAATTGATAAGAGCTGAAGGTGTAGCAGAATCGGAATCCATTTGTGTGATCATTCTGTCCCGGATCACCCTTTCTATCCTTACTAAACCTGCTCTTACTTGGTTTTGTAATAATTCTCCAACTGCTCTTACACGTCTATTTCCAAGATTGTCAATATCATCAGGCTCAGCATCGCCATTATTGATTTTTATCAGATGCCGTATTAATTCAATGATGTCTTCTGGTTCTAGCGCATCAGTTTCGGCGGGTTTATCGGTCCTCAATTTCCTGTTCATTTTATAACGGCCAACATCCCCAAACTCATATCGCCTTTTATCAAAAAGCATGGAACTAATTAATTCTTGTGCCCTGTCTACGCTTGGTGGTTCTCCAGGACGTAATCTCCTATAAAACTCAATCAAGGCATCTTCTCTCGTCGATCCGTCTGTGTCTTTGGCCATTGTAAGTTCGATAAATCGTCTGTCTGGGTCAGTATCTACCGACTCAAACAAAGAGAAAATTTCATCATCGGATCCTGTTACGATTGGTGCATCAGGATTATCTGGTTGGGCTAATGATCGAAGTAAAGTAGTCACCGGAGTTTTACGTCTTCTATCTACTTTCACAGATAATAAATCACGACTGCTCGTTTCAAATTCCATCCATGCGCCTCGATATGGAATGAGTTTTGCAGAAGCCATTCGCTTTCCAGTATTTGGATCCACTTTGAGTGTAAAATATGCACCCGGAGATCTAACTAATTGACTGACTACTACTCTTTCTGCCCCATTATGGATAAATGTTCCAGCATCGGTCATTATTGGAACTTCGCCAACAAAGATGCTCTGTTCTTTGATTTCACCATGAGGTTTCACTTTTAGACGTGCTGTTACATATAGAGGGGCCGAATAAGTGAGTTCTTGCTCACGGCATTCATCAGCAGTATATTTTGGTTCGTCAAAATGGTGATCATTGAATGAAAGTTCAAAACGCCGTTTTTGTAAGTCCTCTATAGGCGAAATATCATCTAATACTTCTTTTAATCCTTCATTTTTGAATCTGTTAAAGGATTTTATCTGAGCTTCAATGAGATTTGGTATAGGTAGAATATTTGGCAAATCGCCATAATCTCGATGTGAGTCGGAAGAATTGTGGCCGTTTGTTGATTTAACAGAAATCGTCATAAGACAAGTTGCTCCTCAAAGTGTGATTTTTCAAATCTGCAATAAGGTTTTAAACACAGAAACTATGAATAACTATCGGAAAAATTAAAATTGACGCATAAAAGCGATTGCAAAACAAAGGCACAGAAAGCACTAGTCTTTCGTGCTAAAGGGTAAATTAGTTCGGTATAAATTAGATGCAAAGAACACCGCGTAGAATGAATCAATGATCAGGATAGCAATTTCAATGTGGTTTTGTCAACTAAAGATAACCCAATGTAAAGAGGTCGGAATATAAAAAATTACATATAATTTATTGACAGGAAGATTGTTGAAACATATACTCGCCGCAGGGCTTGATTCTCATAACCAAGCTATGATGGATGC
>CAZWTJ010000009.1:0-29460 GCA_964637555.1 uncultured Dehalococcoidia bacterium
AATCATCTCAAAAATGGTTCAATGGAATTGTGGAAAACGAATTGATAAAAATCAGAAGGGTCTCAGATGAAATCCAACTAATTCATAATGATGAATTCAGTCCTGTAGAAGCAATTTATTCTTATCTTCGCCTCGACGACGATCTCAACGAAGTATATCGAAGCTTTGGGAGTGATAGCATTCTATCAATTGCATCAAAAAAATTTTGTGGAATGCGCATCCTCCGTCAAGACCCTTGGGAAACAATAATCTCATTCATGTTAGCAACAGCATCCAACATTCCCAGAATTCAAAGACACATCGAAGACTTGTCTGAGAATTTTGGGAATGCCTTATCTTTGAACGGGCTCGATCGAGGAGCATTCCCAACACCCGTTCAACTAGCGGATGTTGGAGAAGAGAAACTTAGAAAGATGGGAATTGGTTTCAGATCAAAAAACATTAACATCGTTGCAAATCTTGTAGCTGAAAAGAAATTTGATCCAAACAAACTACGAACTCTTACATATGAAAATTGTCTACAATCTCTTACGTCCCTTCCTGGAGTTGGAGATAAGGTAGCAAATTGTATTATGCTTTTTGCAATAGATAAAATCGAATCATTCCCTGTGGATGTGTGGATCGAAAGAATCATAAAAGAGAATTACCTTCCACACCCTAAAGTTTCAAAAATGGTGATTAGAAGTTGGGCACAAGAAAATTTTGGCGCTTATGCAGGGTACGCCAACCATTATCTTTTCCATTCAACGCGCACTTCTGAAAACGAATAAACAGACGCACAAATAAAGATGTGATATCCTAACAATTCCGGGGAGTAGCGCAGTTTGGTAGCGCACCTGTATGGGGTACAGGGGGTCGCTGGTTCAAATCCAGTCTCCCCGACCAACTACTAATACACATCCATAGTAAATTGTTTTCCCTCAGGCGTTTGCTTAAAATCCAAAACGACTTCTTTTATCTGCTCCATCAAAAAACTTTCAACTCTAAGTACAGTCTCTCCTTCGTATAGAACTAATGTATCGTCATCAGTTTCTAAAGTAATAACCATACCAAAATCCCCTTCACCCACCCATAGAGGCGGAGCAACCAGTTTCATACATTGTCCTTCAGGAATTGTTCGAGCCTCTTTTAGGCGCTTTAATTCAATTTTCGCATTATCTGTGACTTTCAACATGCCAAAACCTAAATTCTTAGAATACTAACTCTCTCAGTTTTATCAGAAACAAATCACTTTGTACCAAGTTGACGATATCATAAGGTGCCAATAAACTGATCACCATTAATTAATTTAAGCATACAGGAGAATTTAATATGTACCCAAGCAATATTAGAGAACGAATCAAGAATAATGACCTTCTTCTAAGTACATCAATGTTTACTAGAGAACCACATAATGCTTTGGCTATATTCAAAACTAAACCAGATTGGACTTGGATTGATCAGGAACATAGCCCATGGGGAACTGAATCAATTGGCCTAATAGCAGTTTTAGCAAGACAAGCTGGAGTTGCTGGAGTTATTCGGGTTCCATGGAATGATCCAGCCGAAATCAAAAAGGCTTACGATGTAGGAGCTGTGGGAGTGATGGTTCCGCAAGTAGATTCACCAGAAGAGGTACTTGAAGCAATAAAATATGCAAAATATCCCCCGATGGGTGAAAGGGGAATAGCCCCATGGTTTGCAGATCCTATGGGAGTCTCCAGGCAAGACATTATTGACAACTCTAACTCGGAAACAATGCTTATCATTCAAATGGAAAGTATGGAAGCTTATGAGAGGATCGATGAAACTCTCGCCATTAAAGATTTCGAAGTGCTTTTAGTGGGGCCAACAGATTTATCTGCTTCGTTAGGTTTCCCAGGCGAAATACATCATCCAAAAGTTGAACAAATTATGTCCGATGTAGCACAAAAAATTAAAGGTACTGGAAAAGCCTTGGCTACTACATTCGCAGATCCCGAAGATGCCCGCAGGTGGATTCGTGAAGGATATAGAATGATGAATGTAAGTAGTGTAATGAATCTTGGGATTGATGGTACAAGTAAGTATTTTGCAGAGTTCCGAGAAGAATTTTCTTAAATGCCTTCAAGAGAACCTACTGATTGTCAAAATCCATGCCCCCTTTGTCTGTCTGACAAGGTGGGCATGTTTCACTCAAGCAATCAAAAAAAATTGCAAAGAATTTATTTACAATGCAATATTTGCAAATTAATATTTGTGCCAAAAAAATTTCATTTGTCACTCCAATTGGAAACTGAACGATATCTAACACATAATAACAATCGTAACAATCAAGGCTACGTGGATTTTCTATCACGTCTATGGATTGAATTAAAACCACAACTAAATGTTGGGGCTTATGGACTAGATTTCGGGTCTGGCCCAGGTCCAGTACTTGCTGAAATAATGATGGAAGAGGGCTTTAATATAGAGACCTATGATCCTATTTTCAAGCCCGATAAAAAATCATTAGAAACTCATTATGATTTCATAACGTGCACTGAAACTATTGAACATTTCAAAGAACCTAAAAAAAGCATTTCTCTCTTGAATGAATTGTTACTCCCTGGAGGATGGTTGGGCATAATGACGGGAATTGTTCCAGAAGATTCCCGTTTTTCTGATTGGTATTATCACAGAGACCCTACACATGTTAGCTTCTATACAAATGATACAATTTCATGGATTGGAAATTGGATGCAGTGGGAAATCACTGTCCCAAGAGCAAATGTGATCCTTTTCAAAAAATCTAAATAGACTTATCAAAACCGCCAAAATTACACGAATTTGAGACATACAGGGCTCGGAATCTTATAGTCTTGACCAGAAAAATTTAGAGTCCCGTCTTCATTGACATCGAAAACAACTATATTATCTGTGGATTGGTTTGCAACCAACAAGTGATTCCCAGATGGGTGAATCACAAAATTCCTAGGTGTTGATCCCCTTATAGATTCATGCCCTATCGATGTAAGTGATCCTGAATCAGGATTAATTTCAAATATCGCTATGCTGTCATGTCCTCTATTTGAACCGTAAAGAAATCGCCCATTCGGTGCAACGTGAATATCTGCAGTAGTATTTTGACCAGAAAAGCCTTTTGGCAAGGTTGAAACTGAAGAAACTTCATTCAATGATCCCAAAGTCTTATCATATGAAAAAGAAGTTATAGTAGAATCAAGTTCATTAATCAAAAAAGCGAATCGTTTCGACGGATGAAAGTCAAAATGCCTTGGTCCTGATCCAGGGATTCCTTCAAAGTCTGGAACTTGATTTTTATTTAAACACCCAGAAACAGAATCTAAAATATATCCGACAAGACGATCTTGCCCCAAATCAGCAATAAATACATTCCCTGTCTCGTTATCTAAAGAAACACTGTGAGCATGGGGCCCCTGTTGACGATCAGGATTCACACTTGATCCAGCATGTTGAATAAAGCAAGTTTGCTCTTGCAGGGTGCCTTCATCGTTGAATGGCAAAACAATAACACTTCCACTTCCATAATTTGCAACCAATACATAGTTGTCCGTGTTATCGACGATTAAGTGACATGGATCAATTCCTTTTGATGAAACTGAGTTAATGAAACTGAATTCTCCCGTAGTTGCATTGATTTCATAACTACTAACCCCTCCTCCATACTCATCCTTAAATTCTGATAACTCACTAACAGCAAACAAAAACCTCTTTGATTTTGACAAGGTCAAGAAAGAAGGGTTTTTCACATTTCCTATTGATGAACGAGGTGAAAGTGTACCTTCACTTGAATTAAAACCTAAAGAATAAATCCCCTGACTATTTGTAGTTTCATTATGCAGCATTTTCTGGGTATATGTGCCCACAAATAAAATTTGATCCTTATCCATTGCGATTAAGTCCCCCTTAAAAAATATTTTCTCTGATCAATCAATAAAATAACCCCTCATGGAATGGGGTTTTTCCAAATTCCTTTAACTGAATCTTGGTACCTTTCTGCAATTTTGCAAATAGTAGACTCCTGCATTTGTTTACCAACAATTTGTATGCTTAATGGCAATCCAGAAAGACTATATCCAGCAGGAACTGAAATAGTTGGAAAGCCATTATAATCAAACGGGACAGTAAATCTCTGAAAGGCTGTTCCTCTTCTATCATCCATCGGTCCATAACTAATTGAATCATCTACATCATGAGGTAACCGAATGACTGTAGGAGTTATTAATACATCAATATCATTGAAAGCATTGTTGATAATTGAATTACATAGCAATCGTTTCTTCGAAGCCTCGATATATTCACTGGCTGAAACCTGGGATCCTCTTTGCAACCATTCTCTAAACCAAGGACCATATTCATCAGCCCTAGACGGAAAATATTCAGAATGAGCATTAAAAGCTTCAGCAGTGCAAAGTACATTCCATGATGGGAGTAAATGGTCAATGCTCTCAAGGTCAATTTTTTTGATAGTCGCCCCAGCATTCTCGAATATATTCAATGCATCTTTTACTACTTTAACTATTTCTGGGTCTACCCCATCTTCAGCAAATTCTTCACAATAACCTAACGTAAAACCCGTTAGATCTGCCAAGAATCGAACTTCAGGCGCATCCTCGGTAAGACTTGTTGGGTCATTAGGATCATATCCAGAAATCGCAGATAAAATTAATGCTGCATCTTCTACGTTCCTAGTCATGGGACCAACATGATCTAAAGACTCGGCCAAATCCAACACTCCGTATCTGCTGACTCGCCCATAGGTAGGCTTAATACCAACTAACCCGCAAGCTGAGGAGGGAAATCTTATTGACCCTCCAGTATCGCTCCCTAAAGACCCCACACATAATCCTGCAGAAGTCGCAACCCCAGAACCACTAGATGATGACCCCGTCCATTTGTCACGATTCCATGGATTCTTCGGAACAGCACGCTTAGGATTATATCCTCCCATTGCCCCTTCTGTTAGATTCAACTTGCCAAGGATTATTGCCCCAGCAGACTTCAATTTTCTCACTACCGTAGAATCAAAATCTGGCTTAACACCCTCCAGAACTGCAGTCCCTCCCATAGTTTGAATACCTTTTGTATAGCACAAATCTTTTACTGCCACCGGGATGCCAAATAATTTCCCATCTAATTTTGAATTTGAATCAAATTGGTTAGACAATTCTTCTGCTTCGGAAATTGCCTCATCAAACATTACTGTGGCATAACTCTGAAAATCCTTATCAATCTTTTGGATCCTATCAAGAAAATGATTGGTTACGCTCAATGGAGATTCAATTTTATCAAGATATGAATTGTGAATCTCTTGAATTGACTTATAGTGAATTGGTATAGAGGACATTTTTTAACTCCCAAATCGTATTTAGGTGGTGACCCGCCTCGGACTTGAACCGAGAACCTATTGATTAAGAGTCAATTGCTCTGCCAATTGAGCTAGCGGGCCTCAAACTACATATTCCAATCTACTCGACGCAGTAAAATGATCAGACAAACCGATGATAACCGATTGTAGCTTTTTGAAATGTTTTTCGTCAATATTTGTATACGTATCTCACGTTAAGAAAAATTCCCGTTATGAGTTAAAAATTTCTTTGTAATTCCATTGACGATTATCCCTGCTTATGTTATCTTAAGCCCCGTAGTAGGCGATATTAATTCGCTAGAAAGTTCCTCTAAGGTAATAACAAAAAAATTAATTACGTTGTGGGTTTTGGGGCATCGTCGGTTGAACAAATTTAAGGTTAATTTTAAGTTTGCTAGGACGCTTTTTGTCGTCTTATCTTTATTAGTTGTTTCGGTATTTTCTGCCTCATGCGTAGGATTTGGATCTTCACAATCCACTTTTGAAGTTTCTGGCCCCGTAGCGCAAAATCAACTAAATTTGTTTAATATCATCCTTGTTCTGGGCGTTATAGTTTTTGTTATTGTTGAAGCAGCACTGATTTATGTAATTATCAAATTCCGTAGGAAAAACGATGCTGACATTCCCGAACAAACTCACGGAAATCGAACTCTTGAGATAACTTGGACTATCATCCCTGCTTTAATTTTGATAATAGCTGCAATTCCCACAGTTTCTGGTGTATTTTTTGCCGCAAACCCTCCATTAAGCGCCGACGAAGGCGCAATTGTTGTTGAAGCAACTGGTCACCAATGGTGGTTTGAATTCGATTATCCACAATACGGTGTCCATACTGCCAATGAAATACATATCCCCGTTGAGACACCTGTAATTATTAATTTGCGGTCCGATGACGTTATCCATAGCTTTTGGGTCCCAAAATTAGCTGGCAAAGTTGACATGGTACCCGGAAATAAAAACCATCTGTGGTTTCAAGCAGATGAAGCCGGTGAATATTTGGGGCAATGTGCCGAATTTTGTGGCGTTGCTCATGCTAACATGAGATTCCGTGTAGTCGCCGAATCAATGGAGGATTTCACCGCTTGGACTGAACATCAACTATCCGAACCACAAGAGCCAATTGAGCCCCTAGCCTCCCAAGGGAAAAATCTTTTCATGGGAGCCCGAGGTGGATGTATGGCTTGTCACCAAGTAAGAGGTACAAATGCGATGGGGAAAATTGGTCCCGACCTTACACATGTTGCTAGTAGAACAACTTTAGCAGCTGGTCTTACAAACAATACTCAAGGGAATCTGAAATCTTGGATCCGTAATCCTGAAAAAATTAAGCCAGGAAATCTTATGTCCGCTAATGCACCTATTTACCAAGAAAATTCTGATGAACTTACAGAAGCTGAAATTTCAGCACTCGCAGCATATTTAGGAACTTTGAAATGAAAGATTTGATCCGGAAAATAAACACCCATCCGTGGGAGATCTATTATGGCTAGTATGGTTTTTGCTATTCCCCGTCCAGTCCATCCAACAGGGATATGGTCCTGGATCACAACGATAGATCATAAGCGTATCGGTATACTCTATGGCGTTACAGCATTTATTTTGTTTCTTTCGGGTGGAGTAGAAGCATTATTAATTAGAGCCCAGTTAGCTTTGCCAGACCAAAACCTTGTAACTCCTGAAGTATATAATCAACTCTTTACTATGCACGGCACAACAATGATTTTCCTGGCTATCATGCCACTGGGAGCAGCATTTTTTAATTTCGTAATTCCTCTCCAAATTGGTGCTAGAGATGTTGCTTTTCCGAGACTTAACGCATTTAGTTATTGGACATTCCTTGCCGGAGCAATAATCTTAAAATCCAGTTGGTTACTGGCTGACGCCCCAAATGCTGGATGGTTCGCATATTCACCTCTCACTGGAATCCAGGCAAATCCGACTCATGGAATAGATCTTTGGGTTGTCAGCCTGCAGGTTCTGGGAGTTGCATCACTTGCTGCCGCATTTAATTTCATAGTCACAATTGTCAATCTTCGAGCCCCTGGGATGTCCCTTATGAGAATGCCGATTTTTGTTTGGATGTCATTAATCACTGCAATACTATTAGTTTTGGCGTTCCCTGTAATCACAGTCGCATTATTTGAATTAAGTTTAGACAGAGTATTCGGATTTAACTTTTTTGTTGTTGCTGCTGGAGCTAACCCAGTATTGTGGCAGCACTTGTTTTGGGTTTTTGGACATCCAGAGGTCTATATTCTGATATTGCCCGCAATGGGAATCGTATCGGAAATATTACCTACTTTCTCCAAAAAACCTTTATTTGGATATCCAGCAGTAGTACTTGCTGGCGCAATAATTGCATTCATGGGATGGATGGTATGGAGCCACCACATGTTCACTGTTGGGCTTGGTCCTATTGCCAATTCGGTTTTCGCGATTACAACCATGGCTATAGCAGTCCCTACTGGAGTTAAGGTCTTAAATTGGATTGCTACTTTATGGGGCGGTTCAATTAGCTTCAGAACTCCAATGTTATTTGCATTAGGTTTCATCGCCATGTTTACAATAGGTGGTATTAGCGGTGTCATGCACGCTATGGCGCCTTCAGACGCGCAACAGCAAGATACCTATTTCATTGTTGCCCATATCCACTACGTATTGTTTGGTGGTGCGATATTCGCGATCATGGCAGGAATCTATTATTGGTTTCCAAAATATAGCGGAAAAATGTATAACGAGTCTCTTGGGAAATTACATTTTTGGATAATGACCATAGGTTTTAACATTTCGTTTTTCCCTATGCACTTCGCAGGAATGTATGGTATGCCAAGAAGAATATATATTTACAATGAAGGGATGGGATGGGAAATATATAACATGTTGTCTACAGTGGGCGCATTTATGATGGCTTTCTCTTTCTTAATATTTATTTACAACATTGTCACCAACTGGAGAAATGGGGAAGATGCTCCCGACGATCCTTGGGACGCTCGCACGCTTGAATGGTCAATCTCATCTCCTCCTCCTGAGTACAACTTTGTAAATATACCCGTCGTTAAAACACTTGATGATTGGTGGAATACAAAAAATGAAGACTCAGGCTATCTGCCAATGCCCGCAGCTGGTGGAAGTGAAGACGCTGAAGAGCACCACGATATTCACCTACCTCAACCCTCATATTGGCCAATAATACTTTCATTTGGACTTATGCTTTTAGGCTTCGGATTTATTTACAATTTCTATGTTGGAGGACTCGGCGCAGCTATTGCAATGATCGCAGTTTATGCTTGGTCTTTTGAACCGGTGAATGATCCAGAACCAGAAAATAATAATCATTAATAACTTATAGGAGTCAATAATTGGCACACGACGTAGCGTCAGCAACTCACGGAGAACATGAGCCTACCACTACAGGATTAAACCACAGGAAAATGTTAATGTGGGCTTTCTTAGGATCCGATTGTATGTTTTTTGGCACCCTAATTGCTACATATTTGGTTTATAAAAACCGCAGCATTACTGGCCCAATGCCTATTGATGTGTTTGATATTCCTGTAACAACTGTAAGTACTTTCGTCTTATTAATGAGCAGTATGAGTATGGTTATCGCATATTCTATGCTCACTCAAAACAAAATGAAGGCTTTCAGGATATGGCTGGGGACTACTGTCATTTTAGGAAGCACTTTCGTTGGATTCCAAGTTTTTGAATTCCGAACATTTGCAAATCATGAAGTTAAAATTGATTGTGCCCATATGGAGGACTTAACTGTCCTTGAACAAAAAGTCGCTGAGAAATGCACACCCGGTGTTCACCATGTTGAGGAAGTTGTACCATTAACTCCTAGAGTGAATCTCTTTGGAACCACTTTCTTTACACTAACTGGATTCCACGGTGCTCACGTTACATTGGGTGTAATTTGGTTGACCTCAATTTTACTGCTGTCAATTTTCCGTCCAAAAATGGTTACTCCAGAACGAAACTTAGATCTTGACCTAGCTGCACTTTATTGGCACTTTGTCGACATAGTATGGATCGTAATTTTCACTGTTGTATACTTATTTGGAGTGTTTGAGGGATACTGATGCAAGAAACTAACCAAATCAATTCGAACTTAGCACATTCTGAAGAAGAAGTGCACACAGGACATCCAACAGCCCTACAATATTTCAAAGTTGCGATGATTTTATCTTTTGTCACTGCTTTAGAGTTTCTTGTTTTTTATTTCGAATGGCTTGGACATTGGATCATTCCCGTTCTTACAGTTCTATCGGTCGGAAAATTCGCTCTAGTCGTTATGTATTATATGCACCTTAAGTATGACTCAAAATTATTCACTGGAATGTTTTTCGCGGGGTTTGTTGTTGCTACTGGAGTAATTTTCTCTCTCATGGCTCTTTTCAGCTGGTTCGTTTTTTAACGAATTTTAGTACCGTCTTTTATCCGGAGATCACACTTGGACTCATCAATTTGGTTGCACTGGCATCCTCATCCAGACGCAATCATAGGACTCACTTTCATCTTAGCACTTTATCTGCTAGCGGTTGGTCCATTCAAAAACAAGTTTTCAACCACTGAGCATGTGATTCCAGGACAAGTGGTTAGATTTACCTTAGGGATAGTGATTATTTTACTTTCATTGGTGTCACCACTACACATTTTAAGTGATACTTACCTTTTCAGTGCTCACATGGTGCAACATATTTTGATCACAATTGTAGCTCCACCATTAATAATTTCTGGAATACCAAGCTGGGTCATTCAACCAATACTTTGCTACAACAAAATAACTATCGGTGTATTTAAAATACTTCTTCACCCTTTAATTGCATTCTTAACATTCAACTTTATATTTGCACTATGGCATATACCGCAGCTGTACGACGCAAGTGTAAGATTTCATGGGATTCATGTTTTCGAGCACATTAGTTTTATGCTTAGCGCACTTATGATGTGGTGGCCTTTAATGAGTACTATTAAAGAATTCCCTAGACTAAGCTACCCAATGCAAATTATTTACCTCGTCTTACTTTCAATTGCCCAAATAATTGTTTTTGCATTGATTACATTCTCCTCATACCCTATTTATGAGTGGTACGCCGATGCGCCGAGAATTTGGGGTATTTCCGCATTAACAGACCAACAAGTTGGCGGAATAATAATGAAAGTAGGAAGTGCTCTAATTTTCCTAGCAATGATAGTAGCCATCTTTTTTAAATGGTATAATATCGAAAGTAAAGAAATATAAAAATTAAGACAATCCCCATCGCAAATTAATGGAGATCCCAATGTTCAAATTAGCTGTATTGATACCACTGCTCTCGATAATCATAGTTGCAACAATCTCCATTGGATTGGGAGTCTTGTTCATAGCGTTAGAATTGTATACTCCGTTGCATCAATGGGGGTCAGCCATCATTGGAATGGCATTGGTAGTCGGGTTACCAGCTTTGGCTTTCATTTTACAAAGAAAAACTGAGATGTCAGCAAATTAATTAGACTATTGTCGGTCTCTAAGCAGCAGTTTGATTAGATTCTAACGTTGCCTTAACCACCGAAACAATTTCACTGAATGCAGATGGGTTTTGTATAGCCAAATCAGACAGGATTTTTCGGTCAATTTGAATGTCTGCCAATTTCATACCATGAATTAATGAACTATAAGTGATTCCATGTTCTCTCGCAGCCGCATTAATCCGGATATTCCAAAGCCTTCGCATGTCTCCCTTTCTTTCCTTACGGTGTTCATAAGAATACCTTAGGGCATGCATCAATGATTCCTTAGCTCTCCTGAAATGAGAGTGCCTATTACCTCGATGAGTCTTGGTCTGACTAAGCACCTTTTTATGTCTTCTATGCTTAGTTACACCTCGTTTAATCCTTGTCAACTGAATCTCCTATTTAGGCAATCCATTTGGTAATGCCTGTTTAATCTGTCGAACATTCGTAGGATGTACAACAAATTTGGAACTATATTGTCTCTTAACCTTAGAATGTTTTCTGCGTCGAAAATGGCTACTACCCACTTTCATCCTAACTATTTTGCCAGTACCCGTAAACCTAAATCTACGCTTTGCACCTTTATGAGTTTTTAGTTTAGGCACTCTTAATCTCCTTTGAGTCACCCTTTTTCTTATTTGAATTTTTCTCTGTCATTGGAGCCAAGATCATCGTCAAAAATCTCCCCTCAAAAGATGGGGGACGCTCTAATAAAGCATCATCGATGAGATCTTCTGCGACAGTTTTCAACAATTCCATACCTATCTGAGAGTGCTCCATCTCCCTACCCCTAAACATTACTGAGACTTTCACCTTAGAGCCCTGTCCCAACAATCTTTTAGTCAATCGTGTCTTAGACAGTCTATCATGCTCACCAATCCGAGTTCGCATTCTCACTTCCCTCATGGAGGAAGTTGGCCTAGCTTTCCTCGCTTCTCGTTCTTTTCGAGTAATCTCGTATCGAAACTTCCCATAATCCATCAACCTACATACTGGGGGATTAGCACTTGGCGCTACCTCAACCAAGTCATAGCCTCGTTCTTGAGCAATCTTATGAGCTTCAGATGTCTCTAGAACACCAAGTTGTTCACCGTCTTCAGCAACCAGCAATACGCTATTTACGCGTATTCGATCATTAATCCTATAATCCCTGGGGATACTGCACCAATCCTTTCAGATTTTCAATATTTAATTGACCTAGACTAGGAATGTTAGCATAAGGATCGGTTGTAGAGCAATTGTTATATTCGTCAAAATGCAATTTGATTCAAACCGTTCGATTGTCTGTATGAGTCAGTCAGAGGAGTTGGAAATCAATTTCACGATTTCCTGTAATCCCAAAACCCCTAAATCCTCTCCACCTCGCTGCCTGACCGATGCAGTTTTGGCGTCTAATTCTCGATCTCCTAGAACCAAAACATATGGGATTTTCTGCATCTGCGCTAAGCGGATTTTGGCATTCATTCTTTCACCTCTATCATCAACTGACACCCTTATATTTGAATCCATCAATGTTTCAGCAACTTCGAAAGCATAATCATTATGCCTATCAGCTATTGGAACAATAGTGACTTGAGTCGGGGCAAGCCAAACTGGAAATGCACCACCAAAATGTTCAATAAGAATACCTAAAAATCGCTCCAGCGAGCCAAAAATCGCTCTATGAATCATATATGGTTGATGTTCTAAACCATCTTCTCCAATATATTTTAACCCGAATCTATCAGGTAAATTAAAATCGAACTGAACGGTAGTACATTGCCAAAGTCTTCCAATTGCATCCTTGATGTGAACATCAATCTTAGGGCCATAAAAGGCACCTCCGCCCTCGTCGACTTGAAAATCTATACCTCTATTCTCTAAAGTTCTTTGAACAGATTGTGTGGCTAAATCCCATTGCTCTTCTGAACCTACTGCTTTGTCGGGTCTTGTAGACAACATGATTTGAAATTCTTTAAATTCAAATGCTTCCATAATCTCAAACGTCAAATCCAGAACTTTATCAATCTCAGATTCAACTTGATCAGGAGTGCAAAAAATATGCGCATCATCCTGAGTAAACCCTCTTGCCCTCATCAATCCATGTAATACCCCACCTGGTTCAAACCTATAAACTGTTCCCAATTCAGCACTTCGAATAGGTAAATCTCTATAGCTACGAGTTGCAGTTTTATAGTACATAATGTGAAACGGGCAGTTCATCGGTTTCACATAATAATCCTGATTATCCATTTCCATATTGGCAAACATGTTTTCCTGGAAAAAATCTAAATGCCCACTAGTTTGCCAAAGTTTCGAACGCCCTACGTGAGGAGTATTCACAAAATCATAGCCTGAAACAATATGTTTTTTCTTCCAAAAATCTTCAACGGTCGATCTTAATTGAGCACCTTTTGGATGCCAAACTATTAGTCCTGGACCAATTTCTTCATGAAGAGAAAATAAATCCAATTCTCTACCTAAGACCCTGTGATCCCTGAGTCTAGCTTGTTCTATTCGTTCGAGATATTCATCCAACGCCTCTTGAGATTCCCATGCAGTTCCGTATATCCTCTGAAGCATAGGACGATTTTCATCCCCTCTCCAATAAGCTCCCGCAACTCTAAGAAGCTTAAATGCAGGGATCTTACCCGTAGATGGAACATGTGGACCCGCGCACAAATCTTCAAATTCACCGTGAGAAAATGTAGAAATTATTTCATCTTCTTCAATTTCATTAATCAATTCTGACTTCAATTCAGAATCTTGATACATAGCCAAAATATCTGATCGAGAATACTCTTGATAATTAAATTTTAGATCTTTAGAAATAACATCGCGCATTTGTTTTTCAATTTCTATTAAATCATCAGGTACAAAACGATGTGACGTATTGAAATCATAATAAAATCCATCATCGGTAGGAGGACCAATTCCCAATTCAGCATCAGGGAACATTCTAGAAACAATATCAGCCATTACATGCGCTGTGGAATGTCTAATTCTATACCTTAAATCATCTATATCATTTACTTTTTCAACCAATGAATCCGCCTTCAACTAATTAAATTTCAAATCCTTAAACACAAATATTTTATCATGAACAAAATGAAATCAGTACACTATCAAGACAATTTCAATCCAATGAAATTTTTTTATGATTATTGATCAATTACCGATCCATCCCTATGCGAACGAGCATTCACTTCCCCATGAGGAATACCAGGCAATCGCTCCTGAATGTCATCTGGGACCTCAATCCCAAGACCAGGACCATCAGGAATTATCAAGAATCCATCCTCACATTTAATTGGATTCTTAACCATCAAATTCTTTGGAGGTTCAGTTTCCCCAATAGGATATTCTTGGATTGAAAAATTTGGTATTGAGGCAGCAATCTGCAAACAAGCAGCCGTACTAATCGGCCCTAATGGATTATGTGGAACAACACCAACGTAGTTCGCCTCAGCAATAGCAGCAATTTTCTTTGTATGCGTAATCCCTCCGCTTAAACACACATCTGGTCGAATATACTGGACTGCATCTCGCCTTAATAATGCTTGAAATTCATGAATATCATGTAATCTCTCGCCTGTAGCTATCGGAACCCCAATTTGACTAGCAACATATGCCATTGCATCAAAATTGTCAGGACGAATTGGATCTTCAAAAAACATTGGATGGAATTTCTCAATACCTCGACCTAAAACCACAGCCTCTGCAGGAGTCAATCTACGATGAATTTCTATACATAAATCCACATCATTACCTGCAGCATCTCGGTACATTTCCACAGCATTAATTGCATCTGTCATCTTATCGACATGTGTCTTAAAAAAGGGAATATCATGTGATTCGTCAAGAAATGGAGTGAGATGCCCAACTGCAGTAAAACCCTGCTTCCTCGCATCTTTAATCCCCTCAACAAGTTTATCTCTTGTATTCCCAAACACATGGTAATACACCCGCGCTTTATCTCGAACTTTCCCACCTAATAACTGATATATTGGGACATCAAAATACCTTCCAGCTATATCCCAAAGTGCAATATCTACGGCACTAATGCCACCCATAATCGCAGCACCACGATGGTGACTTGTGCGATAGATACTCTGCCAATGATGTTCAATTTGCAAAGGGTTTTTCCCAACTAAGTAACGTCCAATCTTCTCAATTACTGCAGCAGAAGCTTCAAGGTATCCCCAAGCACCCGATTCTCCATAACCCACAATGCCTTCATCCGTTTCAACCTTTACCATCAAATAGCGATGGATAAACATCGGTGTAACTTTTGTAATCTTCATATTCCCCTCCAATTTTCTGTGCTACGGAATTGCATGGCCAGCAATCGCACCAGTACACTTCTCATTATCTACTGCAATTTCCCCATTAACCAACACATAAGGAATACCTGTAGGAAATTGTCTCGGGTCATCATAAGTCGCAATATCATTTATATGATTTGCATCAAAGACAAACAAATCAGCAAAATAATCCTTCTGAACTCTGCCACGCTTAGTTAATCCAAATCTTTTAGCTGGATTATCTGTCATCCTCTGAATCATTGTTTCAAGTGAAATCACATCAAAAGATCTTCTAAGCCTTCCTAACAATCTGGGAAAAGTTCCATATGCTCTGGGATGGGGGAAACTACCTAAAGGTATAGAATCGCTACCCACCATATAATCATCCCGGGCTAAAAATTCAAGGCAGTCCTGACTAACTTGATTCCAAAGATTTACACTATCGGGAGGAGCATGCCTATAGCCAACCTGCAAATCATTCTCAATCAGCAAATGAACTAATGCCTCCCCATTCGACATACTCATTGAATTCGCAATATCTACTAAACTCATCCCCTCAAGATCGCTAGTATTAGGCATATAAGTAAAAACAGCATCTGAGATAGTACGCCTAGTCTCAGATTCAACATGTGAAATCAATTCTTTCCTAATTTTCGGATCTTTCAGATTTTGAAGAACTACTTCTGGTCCCCCTTCATGAGCACTACTAGGCAAAAAACATACTGGATAACTACTTCCTGTAGGATAAGGATAAAGCTCAAGCGTACAATCAACTCCTTCAGACTTTGCGGCGTCAATTTCTGCCATTTTTTCCTTTACATGCCCTGCAGAACTTGGATCAGTTCTGTAATGCGAAAAGTGAACTTTTACGCCACTTCTGCGACCAATCTCGAGAGCCTCTGTAACTCCTCCCCCTCCAAACGCTCGATCAGTATTTACATCTCTAAGATGCGTAATATATACACCACCATATTCTGCAACTACTTCACATAAAGATATTAATTCCTCAGTCGTACTCCATGCATTTGGGAAATAAGACATGCCTGTAGACAACCCAATTGCTCCTTGTTCCATTCCCTCAGCAACAATTTGCCTTGCCTGATCAAGGTTTTTGCCTTCAAGCTTCGAATCTGTAAAACCCAACGTCTCGAGCCTAACCGCACAATGAGGAATAGGATAGGCAGTATTTATCGCAACTTTTTTATGGTAATGCGATCTGAAAGATTTTACTGAACTCATATCTAAATCGTTAGGTGGATCACCAAGCAATCCTGCAAGATAACGTTTATTTATAAGATAATTTTCTCTGGATAACGGTGCATAAGACAAACCATCTTGACCTAAAATTTCTGTTGTGATTCCTTGCCTTAATCCATTAGCATGCTGAGGGTCATTTAATAAAGCTCCATCAGAATGAGCATGCGTATCAATCAATCCAGGTGAAACAATCAAACCAGATGCATCTATTTTTCTGACGGCCTCGGCATTGCTTAAATCACCAATTTCAGAAATGACATCTCCATTGATCCCCACATCAGAGGAGAAACTTTCTCCACCTGACCCGTCGATTATTTTCCCGCCTGTAATCAGAACATCAAACATCTCATTCTCCAACATCTAAATTCTAGGAATATGATCTTAAGATCAACAAATAGCTGATGACCGGATAATATCAGATTCTAATCAAATGGTGTCAGACTATGCCAGATGTTGACTTCTATCTAGTCCTTAATGGAAGATGGCTGAGTGATTAATATGGATCTAAACCCTCCACTCGATAATCTTGCGTTGATGTTGCAAAACGTCGAAGCGCGTTTTGTTCATGATGACGATGGTAGGATTATTTCCCTAAATAGATGGTACGGTGGAGACGCTCCACTATTTTTTCTAGGACGTACTAATATGGGAAATATATGGCGTTTTCGACATGATGTTCCACTTGAGCTTGTGGTAAAACTGACTCGGTATTGCACAGAGGAACCCTTCACTACTGATAGTGAAAATGGACCTATGCACCGAGAGAAGTACGAACAATTATTCGCAAAACATTCAGGGACTGTTTCCGTAAGAGAGGGTATATCCTACATTTGTGGTAATGATTTGAACCTGCCAAACTCAACAACAGTCAATATTGACGAAATAACAGTAGTCAAAATTAATGAAACAACATCTCATTTACTTGAAGGTTGGATGAACGATTGGTTGCCCGATGTACCCCATACGCATCCTTTCATCGCAATTGTAAAGGATGGACAGGCAGTCTGTGTCTGTGGTAGCGCTCGTATTAGTGATAATGCGCACCACGCTGGAGTCGAGACAGTACCAGAATATCGCCGGAAAGGTTATGCTGCTCAAGCTGTTTCAGCATGGGCTTCTGCAGTCAGAGATTTAGGGGCAAATCCTCTTTATGCCCACTCTCTAGACAATATAGCTTCGCAGAATGTAGCACGTAGACTTGGAATGGAAATCATAGGTACTGATTACTTCATAAATTGATGGGTATCAATTACAATCTGACAAAAACAATTTCAAAATTAATTCAATGAAAGGCAACTAAAATATGATTACACAAAGGAGACTCTTTCAAGCAAAAGTAGGACAGGCAGGACAAGTTGTTGCGAAAATAAAAGAATTCGAAAGCTCTTTTGAAAGATTTGGTGGCTCAACTAACCGTATATATACAGACATGTTAAGTGGCAAAACTGATCGAGTCGTTTGGGAGTTCGATACAGAAAGTTTAACCTCCTTAGAAAGTACCTTCCAGGAAGTTGGTCAAGATCCCGAATATCAAAAAGCATTCGGAAAATGGTTCGAAGAGCTACTGCCACTTATTGAGTCAGCAACTGTGGAACTTTGGAAAAGAGAAAGTTAGCACAGAAAAATTATCTAATTTGATCAAATCTATAGATTTCTAGGAAAATAATGAAAATAATTGATATTACAAGTGAAGTTTTTGAATGGGATCGACCAGGAATATGGAATGGGAACCATTTTTATGGACCAGGGAGATTACATAAGGTTTCGGTGCTAACTGACGAAGGGATCTCGGGTATTGGGTGGAATGGCGGGACCGCTGCTGAAAGGCCTCTGTCACTGATGCCAGGGTTTGTAGAATACTACAAGAATTTACTTCTAGGACAAGATCCTACAAACACATCTGAAATGACAGACAATCTTGGGGAAGGATTAATCAAAATTCTTGGACCCGGCGGATTACACACTCAGGCATTAGCCGCAATTAATATTGCTTGCTGGGATATTAAGGGGAAAATAGAAGGCAAAAGTGTTCACCAACTACTCGGTGGATCACAAAAGAAAATCAAAACTTACATTGCAGGCGGATATTATGCAAAAAATAAAGGAATTCCTGAACTACAAGCTGAGTTAACCTACAATGTTGAAGTACTTAATGCTACAGCAGTAAAAATTAAAATTGGGAATAAAGAAACCGGATTTAAAGAAGATATGAAACGTGTCGCCGCAGCTCGTGCAGCAATTGGGAATGAAATACAATTACTTGTAGATGCAAACTGCGCCTGTGACCTGGATACGGCCAAGCGCTTTGCTATGGCTCTTCCAGAATTTGATGTCTATTGGTTTGAAGAACCGCTACCAATACATGATTACGAGGGTCACAAGGAACTACGTGAATTATCAAGTATTAAAATTGCAACAGGCGAGAACGGGTATACCGAATCACATTTCAAAACGCTTATTGAGCATCAAGGAGTCGACATTTTAAATGTTGATGTAACGATCGTTCCAGGATATGATACCGCATCTAAAATCACACAAATGGCCGAAAAGTCTGGTCTTACTATTGCTCCACATGGTTGCCAAGAAATTCAATTGCCTTTAGCTGCATCTGTTGATCATGGAGAATTCTTAGAATATTACCCTCCAGAAGTTGACCCTCTCAGAGGTAACATGTTCATTCCTCAAATGAAATTAGACAAAAATGGATTTGTGCATATCTCAGATCAACCAGGACTCGGATTTGAGTTAAACATGGAGGTATTAAACCCTCTTCGAGTAGCATGAAGTGACATGCAAATATCGATTTGTAAAATTAATGCTAGAATCTATGCCTCTCACAGCCTGAAAGAAAAACGTAGAGTCATTTCTTCAATTAAAGACAAGGTTTCATCTAAATACAAAGTAAGTATTGCAGAAGTAGGATCTTTGGATTCTCCACAATTAACTGAAATAGGCATTTCGATAGTAAGTAATCGTTCCAAACATTCTGAGTCAGTCATAGATAAAGTCCTTGAATATATCGAGGGGAACTTTCCATCAATTGAGGTCATTGAAATAGATAGAGAAACCATTGGGGGATTTTAAGCTGATCAGCATTATAGTCTATCTAATCAATCCAAAATTGTTGACATAAATCTTAATGAAGTGTAGCTTAAATATAATTCATAATGGAGGTCAATTATGGCTGAAGGAAAATTCGAAGTAGAAATAACTTATTGCGTCCCCTGAGCGCATCATGGTACGGCGGTCTGGATGGCCTCCGAGATTTTTGCCCAAGCAGGGTCAGACGTAGCTATCAGACTAACACCAGGTGGTGCTGGAGTTCTCAAAGTAGAAGCTGATGGTGAAATCATATACGACAAGGCTGTAGAGGGAAATTTCCCTGACTTGCCTCGCGTGAAGGAAATCAGAGCTGCTATTCAGCACAGACTTGAATCAGTTACTGTATAACCCGAAAATTTAATTAGCGATTCAACAAAGCCCTGGCATGCCAGGGCTTTGTTGTTCAGGTAGATAAAATGGACATCAAGCAATTCGAAAAAACAGATCCAAATTTTGCAAATAAAATCGATCGCATTCATTTGTCAGAGAACCAAATTTCTGAAACGGTAAAACGCCTAGGAAATGAGATTAAAAATGACTTTCTCAATGAAGAAATCGTCTTGGTTGGTGTTCTGAATGGAGCAATGTGTTTTCTCACTGACTTAATGAGACAAATTCCTCCACCCATCAATATCGAAATCATTCATGCTCATAGAGAATTTATTACATCAGGAAATGTCGAAATTAAAATAACAAAAGATGTCACTGATAGTCTGAGTGGGAAACATGTGATTCTTGTAGACACGATAATTGACACAGGTTTGACATTAAAATATCTAAAATCCCATTTTGAAAATCAGGGAGTAAAAAGTGTGAAATTATGCACATTATTGGATAAGACCGAGGCACGTACTGTAAAAATTAAGCCTGATTACTCAGGTTATGAAGTTCCGAACAAATATTTTGTAGGATATGGTCTGGACTTCATTCAAGGATATAGAAATCTTCCTTATATCATTTCTATTAAAGATTAAATAAATTTAGTCCATTACTTTTTTCACTGCCGACAAAAACAACTTCTGTGGCAGGAACCTAGCAGCTAAACTAGCCCAATATGCATCCCAGCCAACAGTGGTTCGGAATTTGGGATTCTTTTTTGAAATAAGTTGTGAAATTGTTTTAGCAACCTGATCAGGGTTTCCTGCTTTATATGGCCAGGACCTATCATTCTTTTTTTGCGTCCGCTCAAAATCATTCTCTAGACTTTCAGCCGCATTCACCACATTATCCCCGAAGTTGGTCTTGAACAATCCAGGTTCGACTACGCATACCCTAACACCATACGGTGCCAATTCCACTCTCATCGCTTCACTAATACCTTCTAGTGCAAATTTGCTACTTGCGTATGCTCCCATAAATGGAGTCGCAATACGCCCTAGAATCGAAGTGACATTAATAATGCAACCATCTTCTCTTTCAATCATACGAGGTAACACAGCCTTGATAGTTGAAACAGATGCAAATAAGTTTGTATCAAATTGGTCTCGAAGCTGCTCAATTGTAATCGAATTTATTGAACCCTTTAATCCATAACCCGCATTATTTATTAAAACATCGATCTCTCCAAAATTTGCGAACAATCTCTCAAAACACCGTTCTACTTCATCACTTTTATTGATGTTCAGCTCTTCGGGAACAATACAACCGCCAAAACTACGACTTTCATCAATCAATGAATCAAGGTTTTTCTTATGTCTACTAGTTGCAATTATCTGATGTCCCTCCCTAGCTAACATAATAGCTGTAGATTTTCCAATCCCGGAAGATGCACCAGTTACCACAACAATTTTCTGATTGTTTTTGTCTTGTCCTTTTGACATTTGAAACTCCTCTAATCGTTTCCTGACAAAACTATATATTAACTACACTGAATCTATCATAGCGTCAACAATCAGGTGTGATGTATAATCTGGCTATGAGTAAAATCCAGTCAGTTCAAGCCAGAGAAATCCTAGATTCCAGGGGTAACCCTACCGTCGAGGTTGTTGTCCAACTTAGTGATGGATCATACGGAAAAGCTTCAGTCCCTAGTGGTGCAAGCACATCCGATAGTGAAGCACTTGAGTTACGTGATGGCGATCCAAAACGCTTCAATGGTAAAGGGGTTAGAAAAGCAGTCAATAATGTCTCAGAAATCATAGCTCCAGCAATCAAAGGCCTTTCATCAATTAACCAAAGACAACTTGATGAAACTCTCATTTCTCTTGATGGGACTAAAAACAAAAGTCGATTGGGAGCAAACTCAATACTTGGGGTCTCCTTAGCTAATGCTCATGCCGCGGCGTCTAGTAAAAATGTTTCTCTATATGAATATATTAATGAAGATTCTAATTTCTCTCTCCCAGTTCCATTATTCAATATAATCAATGGCGGTGCTCACGCAGAGGACTCTACAGATTTTCAAGAATTTATGTTAGTGCCTATTGGATTCGAAAAATTCAGCGACTCCCTAAGGGCAGGTGTTGAAACATATCAATCGCTAATGGAACTTCTAAGGAATCAAGCCCTCGGTACTCACGTTGGAGACGAAGGTGGATTCGCACCTAGATTAATCACAAATCGCCAGGCAATTGAATTGGTAGTTGACGCAATAGAAGTTGCAGGATACAAACCGGGTGAAGACTGTTTTATTGCAATGGACATAGCAGCATCCGAATTGACTCTTGAGAACGGCCGCTATTCTTTAAGACGCGAGGAATTAACTTACTCTGCAGATATGATGATCGATTTATACCAAAAATGGACTACTGACTATCCCATAATCAGTATAGAAGATGGGATCTCTGAAAATGATTGGGATAAATGGTCTTACATGACGGAGAAATTAGGATCACAAGTTCAACTAGTTGGGGATGATTTGTATGCTACAAATCCTTCGCTCATCCAAAAAGGAATTGATCAGAATTCTAGCAATGCAGTCTTAATCAAATTAAATCAGATAGGTACTGTATCTGAAACTCTTGAGGCTATCAGTATGACGCAACAAGCAAATTGGAACCCAGTCATCAGCCACAGAAGTGGAGAAACCGAAGATACCTCAATTGCTGACTTGTCTGTAGGAACTGCTGCTGGGCAAATTAAATCAGGGGCTCCTGCAAGGGGTGAAAGAACAGCAAAATATAATCGCCTTTTAGCTATTGAACAAGAACTAAATGGAAAAGCAACCTTCGCCGGTCCAGCGGTCTATGACTCTATAAAAAATTCCAAACTTTAAAATCATCCTAAGTATACAAAGGATCTAACATGAAAACTCGTGTAGGAATAAATGGTTTTGGTAGAATCGGAAGACAAGTCTTAAGAGCAATAATGTCTCGTCACTCAGAGAATCTTGAAGTTGTTGCAATTAATGATTTAACAGACACTGCAACCAACGCTCACCTGTTTAAATACGACTCAAACTATGGAATTTTCCCAGGCGAAATTACCCCCACCGCCACCGCAATAACCATTGATGGGATGGAAATACAAGTTCTATCTGAAAGAGATCCTGCACAAGTTCCCTGGCAAAATGTTGGGGTAGATATTGTCATCGAAAGTACTGGATTCTTTACAGACGCAAAAGTTGCTTCGGGGCATTTAAATGGAGGAGCAAAAAAAATTATTATCTCTGCTCCTGCAACCAACGAAGACTTGACGGTAGTTTTAGGAGTCAACGAAGACAAATATGAACCCTCAAAACACCAAATTATTTCTAATGCATCATGTACTACAAATTGTATCGCCCCTATGGCAAAAATCCTGAATGATAATTTTGGTGTCGAAGCTGGCCTGATGAGCACAATTCATGCGTACACTAACGATCAAAAAATACTCGATCAAGTTCATGACGACCTGAGACGTGCTCGTGCCGCTGCAGAAAATATTATCCCTACTTCCACTGGCGCAGCCCGTGCAGTTGGATTAGTACTACCTGAATTAAATGGAAAATTAAACGGTATGGCATTTCGTGTACCCACATCTACTGGATCTGTAACAGATTTGGTAGTTAATTTAAATACTGAAGCAACAAGTGAGGAAATTAATAAAGCTTTTGAAGAGGCGTCCAACAACAAATTAAAAGGCATCCTACAATATTGTGATGAACCATTGGTAAGTAGCGACTTCATACAAAACCCTCACAGTTGTATTATTGACGCGCCTTCTACAATGGCTATAAATTCAAAAATGGTCAAAGTAGTAGGATGGTATGACAATGAATGGGGTTACAGTTGTAGGACCTCAGATCTGGCATCTTTTATAGCTCAAAGTGGAATGTGACACCTGAAATAGAACACATCTAATCATCAATTCCCAATAAAAATGCAAGCAATTGCCTGCATATACATAAAGGCGTATAATATGGGCTCAAAATAATAAAGGGAGTAGTAATTATGGCAGTAAGTTCGAAAACTGAGACTGGTACTTGGCTCGTAAAATCAGGGCTTGCACAAATGCTCAAAGGCGGTGTGATTATGGATGTAGTCACAGCTGAACAAGCCAAAATCGCTGAGGATGCAGGCGCATGCGCCGTAATGGCATTAGAGCGCGTCCCTTCTGACATTCGAAAGACTGGTGGAGTCGCACGGATGTCTGACCCTAGTATGATTGCAGAAATCATTGAATCAGTCAGTATTCCTGTCATGGCAAAAGCTAGAATAGGCCATTTCGTAGAAGCACAAATTCTAGAATCCTTAGGGGTAGACTACATTGATGAATCAGAGGTTCTTACTCCCGCAGATGAAAATAATCACATCAATAAGCATGATTTCAAAGTTCCATTTGTTTGCGGTTGCAGAGACCTTGGAGAAGCGCTTAGAAGAATTGGTGAAGGCGCTGCGATGATACGTACTAAAGGAGAAGCTGGAACTGGGAATATTGTTGAAGCTGTAAGACATGCAAGAAAAGTACTAGGTGAAGTTAGGCGCATCCAAAATATGGAAGATGATGAGCTAATGGCAACAGCTAGGGATTTACGTGCACCATATGAACTAATTAAAGAAATCAAAGAAACTGGAAACCTACCGGTGGTCAATTTTGCCGCTGGAGGTATAGCAAGTCCTGCAGATGCAGCATTAATGATGCAACTAGGTGTAGATGGTGTATTCGTCGGGTCTGGAATATTTAAGTCTGATAACCCTCAGTTAATGGCTAATGCAATCGTAAAGGCTACAACTCACTTCAACGATCCAAAAATTCTCGCAGACGTTTCTCGCGGTTTAGGGGCATCAATGCCAGGATTGGACGTACGAACAATGCCAGAAAGTGAACAGCTAGCTACGAGGGGCTGGTAACAAGTGACGAAAATCGGCGTCCTTGCATTGCAAGGCGATTTCTTAGAGCACAAAAAAATTCTTGCCGAGATCGGTTCTGACGTCAAAGAAGTTCGTCTGCCCGAGCACTTGAATGATGTAGAAGGACTCATTATACCCGGTGGTGAGAGTACTACGATTGTTCAGTTGATTGATATTTATAAGTTCCGCAAGCCTCTAAAAGAATTAACTGCACAGGGATTGCCCATTTGGGGAACATGTGCGGGAATGATTGTCATGTCAAATAAACTGACAGATGAATATCCAAAACCTCTGAAACTAATGAATATTACGGTGAGTAGAAATGCATTTGGTAGACAATTAGACAGCTTCGAAACAAATCTAAACATCTCTGAACTTGATGGCAGCGAATATCACGCCGTTTTTATCAGAGCTCCAAGTGTCTGCGAAATGGGAGAAAATGTCCAAGTAATCGCAAAATTAGAAGATGGTACTCCAGTAGCAGTTAAAGAAGGTAATGCTCTTGCCACATCTTTTCATCCCGAACTAACAAATGACAATAGAATGCACCAATACTTCTTAAAAATAGTCGAAGACCAAAAATTTCAGCCTAGGTTGATATAAGTATGGAACAACAAATCATCCAAAATGAAGAAATGCAAGCGCTACTAGGGAAAATTCCAAACCACATATGTGATCTTTTAAAAGAAGAAAATACGGAAAACTTGCTTGAAATTGTCTTAGATCTGGGGAGACCACTCGAGGCACGTTTTCTAGATAAGACTAAAGTTTTCCAAGAGGTTGAAGTAACAGAATTAGACCTAAAGCACATCACTAACAACTTAAGTGAATTTGGTCAAGACAATAGAGCTGGAATTGAAAGAACTTTACACAGAATTTCAGCAATTCGAAATCGTAATGGGAAAATCATTGGGCTTACTTTAAGAGTAGGTAGAGCTGTTTTTGGCGCAATTCGTATTATCGAAGATTTTATTACAACTAACAAAAATGTACTTTTGCTAGGTCGTCCAGGGGTAGGTAAAACTACAATGTTGAGAGAAGTTGCTAGAGTCCTTGCAGATGACACAAAAAGACGAGTAATTGTAGTCGACACTTCTAGTGAAATTGCAGGAGATGGAGATATTCCACACCCCGGAATTGGACGTGCTCGAAGGATGCATGTTCAAACCCCAATAGAGCAACACTCAGTAATGATAGAAGCAGTAGAAAATCACATGCCCGAAGCAATAATTGTAGATGAAATTGGTACCGAAATGGATGCCAACGCTGCCCGTACTATAGCAGAAAGAGGAGTTCAGCTAGTAGCCACTGCTCATGGAAATACTCTAGAAAATCTAATTATGAATCCCACTCTTTCTGATCTGGTCGGTGGTGTTCAATCAGTAACCCTAGGTGATCTAGAAGCAAGAAGACGAAGAACTCAAAAAAGTGTCTTAGAAAGAAGAGCTCCTCCAACTTTTGATGTTTTGGTTGAAATTCATGGCTGGGATGAAGTTGCAATACATCCTAATGTTTCTGATGTAGTAGATAAATTTCTTAGAGGACATAAATTTTCCCCCCAAAAACGCACTATTGATGATGAAGGAAATGTTTCAACATCATCCAAGGCTCCAGAAACTTATGAACTACCTATACATACCGAAGAAGACGATCCAGAAATTATAGACCGCGAATTAAAAAAGTTTCGAATATTACCTTATGGAGTGAATAAAGGGAAACTAATTCAAGCTTTACGTACAAGCAACGCGCCAATTGAAATAGTCACTCAAATAGACCATGCGGATATGTTGGTAACTACCAAAAACTACTACCGCCGAAGAACCCAAGCATTAAAAATGGCTGAAAATGCAGGAAAGCCAGTATACGTTTTAAGGAAGAACACCCTCCCTCAAATTCAACAATTCGTACAAGCCCTATACAGGAAACAAAGTCATGGAAACAGCATTGCTGATGCGACCCGCCAAGCCGAAACGGTTGCAACTCAAATTATTGATGGAGAAAGTAGTAAAGATCTTTCTCCACAAACTCCTTACATTAGAAGACTCCAACACAAAATTGCAGAAAGATATGGAATTTATAGTACCAGTATCGGGGAAGAACCTAACCGTTACGTAAGATTTTCTGTAGCTGCAACCCGCAATTATCGCTCTGCTCGATCGGTGTAACATGTCATCAAATGAAGGACCATTTATAGTATTCGAGGGAGTTGAAGGTAGTGGGAAAACTACCCAAACCCGTGCCCTAGCAAGAAAATTAATTAATGAGGGGATTGATCATATTGTAGCTAATGACCCTGGGATCACGCCTCTTGGAAAACGCGTAAGAAGATGGTTGAAAAGTGATGAAACCGCTAGCCCAATAACTGAACTTTTTTTATTTTTGGGAGCGCGTTCTGCGTTAACAGACTCTACCCTTCGAGGAGCTATTGAAGAGGGTAAAGTAGTAATTTCACATCGATATACCTATTCGACGCTTGCATATCAAGGTTATGGAAGAGGTCTAGATATTGAAATGCTGAAAAATATGAACAACATTGCTACAGGCGGACTGATTCCAGACCTGGTAATACTTTTAGATTTATCAACACAACAAGGAATGGAAAGAATCGCATATCGTCCTCTAGATAGAATCGAGCAAGAAGGTATCGACTTTCATGATCGCGTAAGAAGAGGGTACAAAACCTTAGCCTCTGACAGTAACGAGAAGTGGTTAGTAATTGATGGATCCCAACCTAAATCAAAGATTTCAAAGATCATCTGGGAAAACGTAAGCAAATTAATTGACCAAAAAAATACAGGTCTTTAATAAATAATTATCGTCTAATCTGAACCCTACGAAATCCCTCAGCATAAACAACAGAAGAATCTTTTGATTCCCATTTTGATGCAGTCCTCATAGAACTATCTTTTAAATATTTGCCAATATCACTCCCAACTTGGCTGGCATGCTTCTCTAATGAGGTAATTTTTTGGTTGATCGAGTCAGTAATGTCGATATAAGTATCTATATCTTCAGCTCCCCAAAATAATATATCTGCAACTTTATGAGTCTGAAGTGACTCTTCTGTAAGATGTTCAGGATAATGCAACCTGTCTCTAGCAAATGGAAAAGCCGCATCTAGTGACACCTGCCCGCACATCCTATGATCCCTGTGTAAATAAAATGAACGTCTCATTGGATCAGTAGAAAAAACCACTTCAGGTTGAAATTTTCTGATTGCATGAACCAATTTGCCTCTAAATTCGGCGTCATCATTCAATCCACCATCTGGATACCCCAGATGAACAACTTCAGATACACCCATCACCTTAGCAGCCTCTTCTTGCTCTTCATATCTGATTTTAGCTAAACGTTCAGATGTCATTTCTGGATCATCTGAACCTTTATCTCCATTAGTACACAATACATAAAAAACTTTGGTGCCCTCTGCTATCCATTTAGATACAGTTCCGCCACAGCCAATCTCTGCATCATCAGGATGGGGAGTAATCACCAACGCACAATCCGGTCTATACATTCGAACCTCTTTTCAAAAATACTTAATTAAATCATATAGGTGAAGTTTTCTTATCTCAAGGGAAATTATACAAATATTTCACTAACTGTTTTAATATAAATGCGCATCTATATTTTTTCTGATTTTAAGAAAGGCCAAATTAATTACCACCGAATTTGAAATTAGACAATTCCACTGGAGTGATTGGTCGGAATTATTAAAATTCTACAATCAAACGCACGGCAATGTACCTTCATTAGAATCTGACCAATTAGCCGAACAAGAATTACTTGGATCTCCCAATAGAAGTCTTACAAATCACTGCTTCCTGGCAATCGGGAATTCTAGCATTTTCTCATTACTAGGCTATATGATTCTTGACCCTGAACCTCCAATTGCCAGATGTATAGCATCAATGAGCATTACAAAAACCGAGCCTGGATCAATTCTATACAAAGAATTTGTTAAAGAAGCAATTGCATATGCACAAAATAATACTTTCAACGTTTTGCATACGAGGACAAACGCAACAGATACGGATTCCCATGAGATATTGAAAGGAATGGAGATGTCTCTAGTTAGAACCGAGTGGACAATGAGTTTAGATTTCGATGTAGCAATAAATGATCATTATCCTGGATCAAATTTTTCATTAGCTCCTTTTAAAACTGGTACTGATGAAGAAATTCTAGCAACTCTTCAAAATTTATGTTTTCAGGAGCATTGGGGGTTTTCGCCCAATACCCGCCCTCAAATCGAAGCTCATATGAAATCCCCCTATTCTCCTGCCGAAGGAGTTAAAATATTACGTCTAAATAATTTACCTGTGGGATACGTGTGGACTGAACAAGAATCATCCACAGAAGGAATTCTGGGCAAAATTGGAATGCTTGGGGTTCATCCAAACATGAGAGGTAAAGGATTGGGAAATTATTTAATGACAGAAGGCATTAAATTTTTAAAGGAATGCGGGGCAACTTCGATAAATCTCGACGTCGATTCCGAAAATTCATCTGCATGGAAGATATACCAATCGATAGGGTTCAGCAAAATTGCAGAACATCACTGGTACGAAAAGAAATTGAACCCTCTCGATACTGGTAACACCCTATAACCCCTGTCAGGCACATCAAAATGTACCTAGATTTGTACCTTTTTTGACAAAAATTCTTTAGCGATTACTATATGCAGACCAGTTTCATAGTA
>CAZWTJ010000010.1:0-28831 GCA_964637555.1 uncultured Dehalococcoidia bacterium
ATATGACAGAACCAACAGATCCAGGCACTTGGTACCACTTCATAACTATCGCTCCCCCGTGGTTATTCTTTTGGGCACGTTATAATCCAGAGGCCACAAAGGTTAGTTGAAAAATTCCTTAAGTTTCACCAATGCTTGATCAGCAGCATTTTGCTCTGCAAGTGCAATCCTGCCGCCCTTACCTTTACCTAAAACTTCATCATTTATCAGCACTTCAACAGTAAATATTGGAGCGTTATCACTGCCTAATCTTTTAATTAAACGATACTCTGGCAAACTGTATTCTGGGTGTTGTTGGATTAATTCGTGAAGCAAAGACTTAGGGGTTTTTGGAGATTCTTCAGGAGGCAAATTTTCAATAAACCCTCTAAGATTGGCAATTGAAAAGTTGCAAGCTAATTCATATCCACTATCCAAAAATATTGCTCCAATCAATGCTTCAAACAAAGCCGCATTTAGCGATTCATTCTCTCTAGCATTGCTCGATTCAGCACCTTTCCCCAAAACTAAAAAGTCCCCTAAGCCTAGTTCTTTCGATACTTGAGACAATGTGGTTGTCTTAACTAAAGAGCTACGATAAGCCGTTAATCGCCCCTCATCAGCTTGAGGGAATTTCTTGAACAACCACTGGGCTGTGCTAGCATCCAAAATCGCATCTCCCAGAAATTCTAATCGTTCATAGGAATCTAGAATGTTATTTTCTTGCTCGTTAATATAAGACTTATGCGTAAATGCGGTATCGTAATACGAAATATTATTTACATGGATCCCTAAAATATTTTCAATGAAATCTTTTAATTCCATCTACTTCTCCTATAACAACAAATCTCAGAAATATAATCCTGTGAAGCCTCATTACAAAATATACCAAAATCCTGCAAAACTAATATAGTTGAAAGACACTCAACTAACTGCTATATTCCCAAAACTGTATAATGTACGACAAACTCGGATAAATCATGAACAATCAAGATCATAAAGCAATAGAATACGTTCTGCGCCAGGCACGGGACAATGACGTCAAATTCATACGACTTTGGTTCAGCGACATCCTTGGGAATTTAAAAGGATTTGCTATCACCGAAGCAGAATTAGAAGATTCCTTGTCCAGAGGAATGGGATTTGACGCCTCCTCTATCCAAGGATTTGCTAGGGCAAACTTTGGTGAAAGTGATCTTTATGCTGTGCCAGATCCTCACACATTCGCCATATTACCCTGGAGACCTCGAACTAACTCAGTTGCACGAATGTTTTGCAATTTATACACCCCAGATGGCGATCCTTTCGATGGTGATCCAAGGATGATACTCACCAAAAACCTAGAGAGGGCATCAAATTTAGGTTTCACTTACTATGTAGCTCCAGAAATAGAGTATTTCTATTTCAAAGATTCCAAAGGGGTTGAACCAATCGACACTGGCGGATATTTCGACCAAGATACTATGGAAATTTCTACTGAACTCCGACGGGAGACTGTTCTGATGCTCGAGGAATTAGGTATTCCTGTCGAATCAAGCCATCACGAAGTAGCAAGCAGTCAACAAGAAATAGCTCTTCGGCACACAGATGCTTTAACCATGGCTGATACGGTCATGACATATAGACATTTGGTCAAAGAAATTGCAATGAAACACGGATACTATGCAACCTTTATGCCCAAACCAATTACTGACCAAAATGGAAGTGGTATGCACACTCACCAATCATTGTTCTCTGGAGATTCCAATGTATTTTTCGATGAGAATACCGAGGATCATTTGTCTCCGACTGCGAAACACTTCATTGCTGGTTTGCTTACGCATGCTAGGGAAATTACTGCCGTTACCAACCAATGGGTCAATTCATATAAGAGACTTGTTCCAAACTTTGAAGCCCCAACGGAAATTTCTTGGGCCACAGTAAATAAATCTCATCTGATAAGAGTTCCAGAATTTGTCGTCGGCAGAGAACAATCGCGTAGAATCGAATACCGTGCGCCCGACGCGGCATGCAATCCATATCTTACTTTTGCTGTAATGCTTGCTGCAGGACTTGAGGGAATCGATAAAAAATACGAACTCCCAAATTCCTACGATGAAAATGATTTATCAGCAAATAACAGATTACCTGACAGCCTGTGGGAAGCACTAACAGTCTCTGAAAACAGCCCTCTCCTCAGAAAAGCATTAGGAGAAGCAACATTCAAAAGCTTCATTGAAAACAAAAAAATCGAATGGGAAAACTATCGATCCCAGGTATCTAAGTACGAAATTGATAGATACCTTCCAATGTTGTAATAACTACTTTTAATGAATTTGGTAAAACTTCATTGCATTACCTGCCATAAGTAAATATTTTTCTTGTTTTTGTAAATCGCCTAGTGATTTTAATGCCGCAGAATAGACAACCTCATAAGGGACTGCAATAGTGCAGACCGGCCAATCACTACCCCAAATTAGTCGATCAATACCAAACAAACTTTTTACTATTTCTGCATATGGTGCGAGATGGTGCGCAATTACATCAACCAAGCCAGACTGGTTTTGCAAATCTGACCATTTTGAAAAATCTGCTTCAGTTACCATCCCCGAAAATTTGCAATACATCCCATCAATTTTCGCTACTTCTGCTAGGTCTGATTGCCATGGCTCAATTTCTTGCTTCGAAATATTTGGTTTGGAAATATGATCCACCACAGCCTTCAAATCTGGAACCAAACTCATTAATTCAGGAATGAATTTTAGGTGTCTGGGTTTCAACAATAAATCATAAGTTAACCCCAACGATGCTAAAATCTTTAGTCCCCTTACAACTTTTGGACGCAAAATCCAATCATCATCAATTTCATCATGAACTAAGTGACGAATACCGAGCAGTTTTGAGTTCGAACTCAAGTTTTGAATAGTCTTTTCTACGTCATCAGCCTCCAAGTCCACCCAGCCTACAACCCCAGCAATAAAATTATACTGATCAGCAATTTCCAAAAGCCATAGTGTTTCTTCAATTGAAGTGTGAGCCTGAACGATAATAGATTTACTGATACCACAAGATTCTAAATTAGGTTTTAAATCCTGTGGAAGGAAATCTCTCTTTAATTCTGGCACTCCAGACATCCAAGGATATGAAAATCTACCGATCTCCCAAAAATGCTGATGGCTGTCGATACCAGTAAAATTATTAATTTGCATTTTGCCCCCATTCCAAATTAAATACTTCTTCCATTGAAGACCACCATTCTCCTTCCTTAGCTTCTAATACTCGCTCCTGGAAATTTCTCATCAATTCATCCCATTCATTAGCTTTAGGAGAATTGGCAGTGTATTCCTGGAAATTAACTTCTGGGTGAAAATCTTCAACTGTCTGTATATACATAAATAATTTAGTACCGCTCAAAAATATCTTCATATCTAAGATCCCAATACTCTTGAGAGCATCAAATACTTCTGGCCAAACATTCCGATGGTATGATTTGTATTCAGAAATTAATTTATCATCATTTTTCAGATTCAAAGTCATCGCAAAGTATTTCATCTTAAAATTTTCCTCCTAGTAATATTTAGATGGGAAACGGAACATCTTTTGGAATCAAATTTTGCTCGACGAATTCAAGCCAAAGATCTGAAGGTATGGGGATTTGAGCCATATTAAAATTCTCTATTACTTCGTCTAATGTCCTAGCCCCTGGGATTATGGATGCAACAGAAGGATGCCCAAACCCAAACTGCAAAGCAACTGCTTTCAAAGGAATAGAATATCTGTCACAAACAGCTTTCATGCTTCGCGCTTTGGAAAGCACTGCGGGAGGCGTGTCCTCATAAAAATATTTTGTACTCACAGATGGATCACTCAAATCAGCAGCTAGTAAACCACTATTATATGGTCCTCCTAGAACAATGCTTATTCCCTTTTCCAAGCATAGAGGCATCAACGTTTCAAATCCTGATTGATCAAGCAATGTGTACCTGCCCGCTAATAAAAACACATCAAAATCACCATTCTTTGCAAATTGAATCAACGGACCAACATTATTCATGCCACAACCAATCGCTTTCACAACACCATCGGATCTTAATTTCTCCAACGCAGGAAGGGATTGCCTCAAAGCCTGATCCATATGATTATCTGCATCATGTATAAGAGCAATATCAACATAATCTAGGTTGAGTCGTTGTAAACTGTCTTCCAAAGATCTTAAAATTCCATCCTTAGAATAGTCATAAATGCTGTGAACATTAGGAATGTTCACAAAGCTATTTAATGATTCATCAGAGTTCTTTGAAAAGTCTGCTTCTAGAATTCTTCCAACTTTTGTAGAAATAACATAATCACTACGTACAATTCCCTTTAAAGCCTCCCCAAAAAAACTCTCGCTTTTCCCTCCTCCATAAAGTGGAGCCGTATCCAAATATCCAATCCCCAAATCCAGTGCACCTAAAATAGATTGGACTACTTGAGTTCTTTGAACATCTTCGTGCAATCCCCCAAAAGGAGCTCCACCCAAACCTAATTTAGTTACAAACAAATTTGTTTTGCCAATTCTAGACTTTTCTGCGGGTTTCATATCATCTCCAAAAATTTATGAAATATTAACACATGCTCAACAACCCGAAAATGAAATGCTTAGGAGCTAAAAATTTTCAAAGCAATTCTTTAATCGATAAAAATAAACTATAATCCAGTTATTAATCAAACGAATCCAAGGTTTTAAAATGATTTTTGATTTTCACACTCACATCTTTCCTGATGAAATTGCACAAAATAGAGAAAAATTTTGTGCAATCGATTCAACTTTCAGAGAATTATATTCTAACCCGAAATCCAAAATACTTGGCGCAGAAGAATTAATCAAATCTATGGACCTGAACCAAATCTCGAAATCAGTTGTTATGGGAATCGGATGGGAAGATTCAAATTTAGCGCAATTATCAAATGATTACATTTTAGAGTCTGTTGATCGGTTTCCGGACCGTCTTGTAGGATTTTGCTCAGTCAATCCCAAAGATCAAATTATCTCATCTAAAGAAATTGAGAGATGTGCGCTCAAGGGAATGCGTGGTATCGGAGAACTTCATCCCTATTCCCAAAAATTCAACATTGCTGACAAAAAGATTATGGCTCCGATAATGGATATAGCACTAACTTATGATTTAATCACTACTACTCACTCTTCAGAACCTATAGGACATCTTTATCCAGGCAAGGGCAATACATTCCCTCAAAAATTGTGGGAATTCATACAAAATTTCCCAGACAATTCTATAGTTTGCGCACATTGGGGAGGAGGATTGCCTTTTTATTCTTTGATGCCTGAAGTCTCAAAATCTCTTAAAAACGTATACTTCGACACCGCCGCATCACCTTTACTCTATTCAGAGAAAATTTTTGAGATTTGTAATTCTCTTGTTACTTATGAGCACATTCTCTTTGGCTCAGATTGGCCGTTGCTCAATCCAAACAAATTAATTAAAGAACTAGATAATTCGAATCTCAAAAAATCTCAAAAAACTAAAATACTCTTTGAAAATGCAAACACGTTAATTTCGCCTAAAAACCTACTTTCGAAGAGGGCCTAAATATACCAAATGAACTAGTATATCCGTGTAAATACGTGTTGTCCCCAACTGGCCCTATTTCACCATTACCAAAAAAACCAGTCACAGGCATTACTCCAACATTTTCATAAAACATCTTCGTGTCATGGTTTGGCACTTGATAAAGTTGCTGACCCCTTCCTAAACATGAAAAAAGAAGTGCTCCATATCCAGAAGGATTATGCCGGAACTCGACATACTTTTGTAATGCCGTTGCAAGATCATCAGACGATGAAATGCCATCTCGTACATGAAATTGCACGATTTGACCCTCATGCAAAAATTCTCCGACTCCAATTGCCCCTTGTCTTGAATCAATACCTAAAATATTCCTTATCAAAAAATCTCCGTGCTCTGGTTTTTCAATAAATGAATCCATCAATACTCCCAAAAATAGAGAATGTTGAACCAAATCCTTTTCTCTTTCGTTTAAATCAGGAAACAAAGATCGAAGAATCTCAACAGGGGTTTGATCGTTCAACTTGTACAAAATATTTTGTTGGCATTCGGTCACTTGCATAGCTGAACCTATAGGCCTGCATCCTTGTGCAACAATTGTGTCAATTTGAATATCTCCAGTCATACAAATCCCTATAATCCCGGACTGAATCAATTCATTATCTAAAAACAAGGATATTTGACTATCATTCAAATACCCGCTAGCAATCCCTCCAATCTTTTTGCTTTCAGGAAATGCAAAATCCAATCCTCTTAACAAATCCTCACAAAACATAGCTGAAGGATGCGACAAAATCACAAATATAGGATCGTCAGCAAAATCTAGTTGAACCAAATTGTACCAATCATCTGGGGAAGAATCCCCATCAGGCAAATCTTGTTCTTGAAATATAAATGGAGAGATAGTGACATCTGGAAGATACGCGGCACATAATGCCAACGAAGGCACCTGTTCAACCTCTTTCCCTCCGCCTATGACTCCCGCACCAGAACATCCAAAAAATGTTGCATTCCCAAAAAACTGATCAACTAGTTGAGACAATTCAGAAAACTGTTCGGAGTGATGTTCAGAGGGAAATCCGACTATCAAATCCGGTTGTTTTCCTTCCAAACTTTCAAACAGTGATTGAGAGCACTCATTGAAGGCTTGAAATAAATCAGGATTTTCGGAAATTGATGAAACCCAATGCATCTTAATTACCTCCAAAATTGAAACCTCTAAAAAATCCATTGCTATTCTAACAGAGCTAACATACCTTAAAGAAACGAATATAGACAGAATCCCCAGGAGAGCAAAATGTCAAAATTAACAAATAAAGTTGCCATAGTAACCGGAGGAGCTTCGGGCATAGGAGGCGCTACTGCAAGACGATTAGCATCTGATGGAGCAAGAGTAATAATTGCTGACATTAATGAAGAAACATCAAGTCAAAATGTATCAAAGATTGTTTCAGACGGAGGGATTGCTAAAACTTTTATCGCAAACGTTGGTGTCTCATCCGAACTAAGGAATTTAATTCAATTCGCAATAGATACTTGGGGACAATTAGACATTTTGGTCAACAACGCATACACCGCAATGTCACCTGCGGTAAGAGGGAATGCAGTAGAAATTACTGAAGATGTTTGGGATGAAAGTTTTTCTGTATTATTAAAGGCCCATTACCTTGGGACAAAATTCGCCGTCCCCCATATGATCAAATCGGGTGGAGGCAACATAGTTAATATAGCATCAGTTCATGGTGCATTGGCTGCCCCGAGAGCATTAGTTTATGACACTGCAAAAGCAGCTGTTATCCAAATGACAAAACAAATGGCCATAGATTTCGGACCTGAAAACATCAGAGTTAATGCGATTTTACCCGGCCATATTGTTACCGAAACCGTTCAAACCAACCGCTGGGATTTAAACCCTTCAGGCCTTGAATTTTTTCATAATCAATATCCTCTTAGGAAAGTTGGGAAAACCGAAGATATTGCAAATGCAATTTCATTTCTTTGCTCAGAGGACGCAAATTTTATTACAGGACACGGCTTAGTTGTAGATGGAGGCCTATCAATACAACTCCAAGAAGACTTTGGATTGCGCCAAGCGCATTACATTAAAGAAAATCCAGACGCTGATATTGACATTTAACGTTAACAAACTTTGAGTGAATGTATTCAAACCCTTTCGAAAGAATATAGACTTGTAGAACATTTTTTTCAATGTTATAATTAGCAAGTCTAATACGGACATTAGAGGATTTGAGGAGGCTGCGATGACGGAATTTAGTTGGCCAAAATGTCAACGTTGTGGTACAGGTGAGTTATTGCCACTTTCTGATTTTGGCAATCAAGGTGCTGCAGTTCACTACAAAGCATGGGTATGCAGTAATCCTGATTGTTTATTCAATTTAAAAATCAGAAATGGTGAAATACATTTGGATCAACCCGTAAACATAAGCGATGGCTCCTCACCTAGAATGCGCTAATTTTCTCTGTTAATCTCATACATCTAACAATTACCACTCTGGTCAAGGTGTTGTGAAAAAACTTTTAGAATCTCTATTAAAACTAGCCTCTTCCTTGAAGAGCCGGCGTTCTATTGGATTTTCAATGATAATTTTTGGCATCACAATCATTTTGGGGCTGTCATCTTTTTACCTTCTGGGATTTCATTCATCACTTCAATTAGAAGCAATGAATGTCGAGTTTAGTGGCCCTTTGGAAATACCTGATAATGATTCACCTTTCAAAATTGAATCAGTTCAGGCAGACACAGTTAATATTAAAGATCAGTTAAAAGATTCAGAATCTAATCAAGGCCAAATTGAAAAAAGCAAATTAGATTCCCAGATTTCAGAAATTGTAATTCCAAGTTCAGAAATCACTCAGGAGAATTCTACAACAGAACTATTACAATTATATAATTCCGAAGGTTTTAGAATCCCTCATCCAAAGTACTGGGACAAACCATTATTTGCAGGAAATGATCCATATTTACCAAAAAAAGTTTTCAAGCCAAAAGGATTCCTACCTATAGATCATAAAAATTGGAAATCTGTGAATGTATTTTCCGTTCCAATGCAAATGTCTGTTCCTTTAATTAAGATCGAATCTTCTATATCAGAATTAAAAATAATTGATCATGGAAACCACTTGGCATATGAAACCCCTAACAATGTAATTGGTCACATACCTAAAAGTGCCAATCCTGCAGAAATTGGAAATGGCTGGTATTTCGGACACATTGAGAGCCCTATAGCGAAAGAAGGAAGTGTTTTTCACAAACTGCCTGAAGTTGCAACTCTGCTTAGAGACGGAGAACCTGTTTACATCATAATATCAAGTCAAGAAACTGAATTCCTTTATCAAGTAGTCTCATCATTAATTGTTCACAAAGATGAATTAGAACTTTATGAAACTAAAGATTATTCTATTACCTTGGTTACATGTAGTAACCGACCATATTATGATCACAGGCAATTGGTGACTGGAAAACTAGTTGGGTTCAAACAAATATTTTCTATTAATTAAATTTTTACGTGCCTCCATCTAATTTTTGCATTCTATGACCGGATATGAACGTATTCTATGAGCGAAGATCTAAAATGACGTGCTAAAATTGTACTAATACCATCAAAAGGTAAAAATTATGTCAAATATGTTTGGACTCTTGTCAAAATCTTCTGATCCAAAAAATATCCAGAAAATATCTGCCGCAACCAATAAAACTAAGGATAGATGGTTTAGCAAATTCAGAACGATTTTCAATGGAACAAAACTTAATGAGTATGAAATAGAAACGATTGAAGAAATCCTTATAAGTGCAGATATCAACCTCCAAATTGTTGACCAGGTGATTGATAATCTCAAATTACACAAGGAGAAATTGGAGTCAGTAGATCAACACATTGAATTCTTGAAAACTGAATTAATATCAATTCTAGATAAGGCAAGTGTTAACTGCGAAAGGGTTTTAACCGATCAAAATCACTTCGCTGTACCAATACTTGTTGTCGGAGTAAACGGTGTAGGGAAAACAACCACCATTGCAAAATTAGCACATTTTTTCAAATCAGAAGGCAAAAATATTATTCTCGGAGCCGCCGATACTTTCAGACCAGCGGCAGTGGAACAACTCACAATTTGGGGTAATAGAATTGGAATTGATGTTATCTCTCAACAAGAAGGGGCTGACCCTGGCGCGGTAGCTTTTTCAACCATTCAGGCAGCAAAAGGAAGAAAAACTGATTATGCCATCATAGATACCGCTGGAAGGCTTCACACAAAAAATAATCTCATGCAAGAGTTGCAAAAAATATTGCGCGTCATCACAAAAGAATCTAAACCAGTTGCTCCAATCACCTTTCTGGTATTAGATGCAACCACAGGCCAAAATGGCCTTGCACAAGCCAAAACCTTCACAGATGTATTAAATTGCGACGGAATAATTTTGACAAAATTAGATACTAGTTCAAAGGGAGGGATAGCAATCACCGCTGCTTTCGAATTAAATCTACCTGTTATGTTTGTCGGAACTGGAGAATCCATAGATGATCTTATTCCATTCGATCCAATATTATTTGTAAATCAGTTATTCGAAGCGCCCAAAGTTTAAACTCAAATTCCCAAATGCTAGATAGAAGATAAATCGACTGATATGTTACACATCATTTCATGGATTTTGATTATAGAAATATTGGGGATATTATTATTCCCAATTACATCTTTGCTTTTCTCAAATCTTGCAGACAAAGGTTACTCAATTTCAAAACCATTCGGGATCCTAATCCTAGGGTTTATTTCTTGGATTTGCTCATCACTCTATATTGTTTCCGTGAATCAAGTTTCTCTATTAATATTCTTGCTAATAATTTCAATCCCATCCATTTATATTTTTTATACTAACAAAAACAAATTCATATCCTTCTTTAAGAACCACAAAAATGTAATTATTTTGACAGAGTCGATATGGATATTAGTTTTTCTTCTTTGGTTAATATATCGATCTTTTGACCCTTCAATTAATCATACTGAACAGCCCATGGATCATGGATTGTTAACATCATCAATCAAAACCACAATCGGATCTCCTAAAGATATTTGGCTTTCATCGTACAATGTAAACTATTATTATTTTGGTTATTGGATGATGGGTATCATCGCGAAAATCTCTCAAACACCTCCCCAAATAGCATACAACCTCTCCCTAGCATTAATTCCTGCTCTAACTTCATCTGCTATTTTCGGTCTACTTTCTAACATTTCCCAATCCTTACCTAATCGGAAACTAAATCTAACAATCATTGGATTTACTACTTTCAGTTTTGTAAATATCTCATCGAATCTTGAACCAGTTTTAGAACTGCTTAATTCTTTAAAATTATTGCCTGGAAGATTCCTTTCATGGATTGACATTTCGGGTTTAATTACAAAACACCCTGATTCTTTGGCTTCTCTTGTTTCTCAGGATCATTGGTGGTGGTGGAGAGCAAGCAGAGTGATAAATTCCAAGGATGCTAATGGGATTACAGATTATACAATACAAGAATTCCCATCTTTCAGCTTTCTTTTGGGAGATCTGCATCCCCACGTGATGTCACTACCATTTTTAATAATTTTCATTTCCTTTTGCTGGAACATTTTAATATCTACAAAGGTACCAAGTCAGAACTTCAATAATGGAAAAACTTTCTCAATCAAATGTTTTTCATTCATTCCTAATTTCACCAATGCAAATTGGGCAGATCAAATTAAAATAATTAAAAATCCTCATGCTCAAAAGATATTAACGATTTTTTTCATCTCACTTTTTGTAGGAACTTTAACCTTTTTAAATATCTGGGATTTTCCAATCCTATTAGCTCTGTTAACTGTTTCAATTTCATTATGGGTTTATAAAAATAATCAATTTTCAATAAAATTATTCTTAACTGGAATCCTTCCATTTATTCTTATGTGTTTGATCCTGGCTTTTATAATGTTTTTCCCATATTTCGGAAATCTATCTTCTTCAATTAATGGTTTGAAAGTAGTTGAGATCTCATCACGCCCAATCCACCTTCTCATTGTTTGGGGATTGCTAATTACACCAATGATTCCATTTATTCTTATTAGTTTTTATCAGACAAAAATCAACTCTTATTGGAAGAAATTCTTGGTAATATCAAGTCTTATATCATTTTCCCCCTATTTCATCCTAATTGCTGTCGCCAGCAATTCAACTGTAGAAATTGACCTTGGATTGCGTATCTTTCAAACCTTGCCTCTAACACTATTAATAGGAATTTGTATATACACTTTTCTTTGGGAGACAAAATTCATTGGGGTATCAGGAAAAGTTTTTGTTCTTATGATTTCTTCGATATCGTTAGGGCTAATATTAGGATCAGAATTATTATATCTAGACGATCTTTTTTCTGCATCTCATCAAAGGATGAATACTTTATTCAAATTGTATTATCAGGCAGGAATCTTGAGCATAATTGCATCATCTTTTTCTATAATTTATGGATCCCAATTTTTAAAAAGCCTAAAAGGTAAAAGTAAAGGAATAGGAATTGTTCTTCTAGGGATATACTTAGTGATTTTTTCTTCATCGCTCTATTACACTCCTGCAACCATTTCGTCTAAAATCAATCTCTCGACTCAGCATCAAACCCTAGATGGCCTAGATTACCTAAAAAGGGAATCTTCAGAATATGAAATTGTAGACTATTTATTGAAGAATTCTACACCTGAAGACGTTTTGCTAGAATCAGTTGGTGAATGGGATAACGCCGGCCTCATTTCCAGAAGTACTGGTGTGCCTAACATCTTGAACTGGCCAGGGCACGAAATACAATGGAGAGGTAACATCCAAGAATTCGAAAAGAGAAATACAGATATTAGTACAACTTTTGTGACCCTTGATATCGATGTAGCAAAATCAATAATGATGGAATATCGCGTCAATTACGTTTTCATTGGACCGCGCGAATCGAAAATATATAGTAAGTCGAGTACTGAGAAATTTGCAACATTCATGAAACTTGTTGTCGATTCAAAAGATTCGAAGTTGTACTATTGGGAACACTAAAATTTCTAGTTTAGGTGATCTAAAATCGATGTGGCAAAATATTAAAATTCGTCATGAATTGATTCTATGCTCAACTTTCTTGGTGTTGGCATTTTTCCTTAGGATATTCGACCTAGAATTACGAGCACTTCATCATGATGAAAGCTTGCATTCCTTCTACTCATGGGTTTTAGCTGAAGGAGGAGGATATAATCACACACCAATGCTACACGGTCCACTGCAGTTTCAATTCAATGCCATAATTTTCCGGATTTTTGGAGACACTGAATTCACTTCAAGATTGCTCTACGCAATACTAGGCTCAGTCATAGTAATTTTGCCTTTTTCACTGAAACCCTATATGAGTCGATTCAGCATTGTACTAGCATCGATAATGCTTACCATTTCGCCTTCATTATTGTATTTTAGCCGATTCTCAAGAAACGATATCATAATGTCGTTTTTAATCATGGGATTGATAGTTTGTTTATGGAAATTCATATCTGAAGGGCGCTCAAAGTATATATATCTTGCTTCTGGAATATTAGCATTATGCTTGGCCACAAAAGAATCATCATTTTTGATTATCGCTATTTTAGGATTCTATTTAACATGCCTAGTAGTACATAATAATCTTCCCTCAATCATGGATCGTGCTAATGTTTCTGGTCAAAATCCATTCAAAGGAATTTTCCTGATCCTCAAAGAATTCATTAAAAGCTTTCGACTAAACTATAATCCTTCAAGTTTTTCTAGAGAGACAAGATTCTTAATTCTTCTAATAATCCTGTGCTTACCACAGTGGTCATCGTTGTTTTCTATTTTGCAAAATACACATGTTTTTTCTTGGACAGGAATTACTTTATCGCAAAATTACACTTCTTCAGATGCAGGGAATCCCCTTGGCACTTCGGGACAAGTCGTCGCAATATTAATTTTTGCCATGCTATTTATTTCATCAATAGTAATTGGGATTTTCTCCAAATGGAAAGTATGGTTTAAGGCACTAATAGTGTTCTACATTATTTGGATATCTATATTTTCAAATCTTATTTGGATCGTTTTGTACTCAATTCCTATAATAAATTTCACTTTCGAAACCACATCAAAGGAAATGATAGATCTTGCTGCATCAAACATTGGAAGTGGTTCATGGCGTCAACTATCTTATTGGATTTCACAGCAAGAAGTTGCTCGGGGATCTCAACCCTGGTATTACTATCTTATCCTGGCACCAATTTATGAATATTTACCATTCGTTTTTAGTATTTTTGCAAGCATATACTACTATTTCAACAGGAAAAATCCGTTTTCTTTATTCTTGGTTTATTGGGTTATATCAACGTTTGTAATATTCATTTTTGTTTCTGAAAAAATGCCTTGGCTTCTAGTCAACCTAGCACTGCCAATGATCCTTTTATCATCACAATTTTTAGGCGATATTTCAAAAAACATTCATTGGAAAGCAGAAAAAATAACTTTCTTTGGAACATTTCCCTTTCTTTTCGCAAGTGTCTTTCTACTGATTATTTATCCATCGCTAATCACATTTTTTACATCCACTTTGCTGTGTTTGATTTTGGTGGGGATTATCATATTACGGAGATATAAAATCTCTGAAATAAAATCTCAGATCATCCCAATTGCCACGCTATCCCTAGCATTAATGATGTTACTTCTGACAATTAGAACTAGTTTTATTACTAATTATGTTAATCAATCAATACCAAAAGAAATGATTGTTTATACTCAAACGACTCCTGAATTACTTGATGTGTTATCTTTCATAGAAACAACTAGTGAAATTACCAGTGAAGGCAAAAATATACCCCTCATCATTGATCAAACAAATGGTTTTACTTGGCCTTGGATATGGTACCTCCGGGACTATCAGAATGTTTCTTATCCATCGGGTTTTAAAGAAACTACCCAATTGTCTAACGATCCAAAGGTTGTGATAGTACATGAAAAAAATCTGTCGGATATCCAAAAACTCTCAAATTTCTCGAGTTATGCAGACAAGATTATATTGCGCCATAGATGGTGGTTTCCAGAATTCGATGGAACATATCGCAATCTAACTCCAAAAAAAATTGTTAAAATAATCACGAATCGAGAATCTATAAGAAACATTACAAATTATTGGTTGAATCGTAAAGGCGTAGAAGACAAAATAGGTAGTGAAAATTCATTTATTTTTGTAACTAAAGAAATATATCCTGAAATTCCGCCTTTGCGGATAAAACATTAATTAGATACCGAGAAAAATTTGAATCAATCTAGAACCATAATTATTGGAATTTTACTTAGTGTAATCTTGCTGATTATTTTCTTTATAACCGTAGATCTGACAGCAACATTTCAAACATTTCAATCAATAAAACATTGGTATTTGTACCCCGCAATTTTACTTTATTTGGTTTCAATTATGTTTCGAACAATTAGATGGAAAATCTTACTAAACCATTTGTCTCCTATTAGCCACAGAAGACTATATCCAGTATTGATTATTAGATACATGGCAAACAACATCTTACCTTTTAGATTAGGCGAATTTGTCGGTGCATACTATCTGAGTCATAAAGAAAATATTAGTCCTGCCTCTGGAATTGCCACAATCACATTAGAAAGAGTGTTAGATGCAATTACACTTCTAATGCTCATGGGAATTTCATTAATTATTCTGCCAATTACCTCTCTGGGAACAATTATGGATTCAAGTAATTCAATGGAATGGCCAATTTTTGTGGCAATTTTTGCAATTCCAGTCTGCGCAATATTACTTCTATTAACATTGGTGAGTTATAAACCAAATCCCACAATGCGAATTATCAAAGTCCTACTCAGTCCGCTACCTCAGAGATTCCAAACAACTCTAACCGAAATTGCTGAATTATTTATCGAAGGGTTGCAATCCCTTCGAAACCCAATTTTCATGATATATCTCACTGGATTATCATTATTAGTTTGGGTAATGGAAGCGACAGTTTTCGTGACAATCGCTTATGCTTTAGGGCTACAAGAATTTTTCAGAGATTTTTATCATCTAAGTTGGATAATGATTCTCACGACATGTGTTTCCAATATTGGGAGTTCCTTACCTTCAACACCAGGCGGAATAGGATTATTCGAAATCATCACACGAGAGACACTAAGTATCGCTTCGTTCGGAGCAATAGATCGCGCATCCGGTACCGCATTCGCTACGATAGTGCATGCAGTATTGATCATACCAGTAATAATTTTGGGACAATTTTACCTGTGGACTCAAAATATCCCTATTAAGCAAATATCCAAATGGATTAATCCTCAACCTAATGAATAACAAAAAATATAAAATTGCCATTATTGGTGCCGGAATCACTGGTTTGACCGCTGCCCTAGATATTGCATCAAAGGGTCATTCAGTCGATCTCTTCGAAAGTTCTAACTTTATTGGTGGCCAAGCAAGCACTTTTGATGTTGGAGGACAGCCCCTAGAGCGTGGATATCATCATTTATTTACTTCTGATAAAGAAATTATCGACCTAATGAATCAACTGGGAATTGAAGATCAATTACTATGGCCCGAATCATCAGTCGGAACATTTTATCAAGGCAAAATTTTCAATTTCGTGACCCCTATGGATTTATTAAAATTCACTCCGCTAAGTTTCATAAATAGACTTAGACTCGGAATAACGATTCTTTTACTTCAACGGATCAAAAAATTTTCCAGGCTAGAAAACGTCACTGCCTACAACTGGCTCAGAAAATTCTGCGGGAAACCATCATACGACGTCTTCTGGAAACCCATGCTGAGAGGTAAATTTGGAGAAAAGTATTACGAACGTATTAGCATGGTATGGATATGGGGGAAAATCCAAACTAGGGTAAAATCTCGGGACAAATCCATGATTCGAGAAAGATTAGGATACCCAAGAAGTAGCTTCAAAATAATTTTTGACAGACTCCAAACGAAAATTTTCGAGCATGGTGGGGAAATCCACTTAAACACAAAGGTTGAAAAAATTTGTGTCGATTCATCTTCGAAGAAAGTATCAGGTCTCGTAGTGTCAAATGATTCTAAAACGCAAGAATTTATAGAATACGATGCTGTATTGTCTACAACTCCATCTTTCATATTCAAAAATTTGATTCCTGAACTTCCAAAAAATTATATTCTTAAGCTAGAAAGTATAGATTATATGTCAGCAGTTTTGTTGATCCTTATCTTAGACAGGCCTCTAACAGATAAATATTGGCTAAATATTGCTGATCGCTCGATACCATTTGTAGCCCTAATAGAACATACTAATCTTGTACCACCTGACATATATGGAGGAAAGCATATCGTTTACTTGTCCAACTACCTGAATACCGATGATCCAATGTTCAAAATGAACCATAAAGAATTATTAAACTCATATCTTCCTCATATTAGAAAAATCAACCCCGACTTTCACCCTGATTGGATTGAAAAAACTTTTCACCACAAAGTTGGCGCAGCACAACCAATTATTGAAACCAACTACCGTGAAAAAATCGTTCCACATGCCACACCAATTCGCGGGGTTTACCTGGCGAATACATCTCAAATATATCCCGAAGATAGAGGAACAAATTACGGTGTAAAAATGGGCACACGTGTAGCGAAAATGATTTTGAAAGATTTGAAAACCCATTAAAGAAATAATTTTTATATTGTTGTTACCTTGTGTTATTATTGGGACCGTTTGAATTCGTTTAGGAGTTATTGTTTTGACTGATGGGGAAGTGAATTTGCATCAGCAATTAATTAGTGCAATCGAACACCAAAAAAGACCCACCGTGACGGTACTGTCTTGCCTTTTATCTGTTCAAGATTCCATGGGATATATTCCACCCGAAGCAATAGATCTTATAGCAACCAAAATGGATACAACTATAAATGAGGTGTGGGGTGTAGCATCGTTTTACACCAATTTCAGATTCTCTCCCCCCAAATCATCCACAATTGAAATTTGCTGGGGCCCAACATGCCACATACTCGGAGCAACCAAACTGCTTGAAACCGCCCAAAGAGAACTTGCCTTAGAAACTGAAGGTGATTCCCAAAAAGGGAATATTACTCTCAAATATAACACTTGTCTTGGAGCATGTGCCCAAGGGCCCGTGATAAATATCAACCACAAGATTATTGGCTCAATGACACCTGAAAAGATTTCCCCAATTCTCTCAGAATTTTTAGAGGATAATTCATGACTACCTATGAAATCTTGAAAAGTGAAGCAGATGTACGCCAAGAGAAACTATCAAATGGTGACAAGCCTTGGATCAGAATTGGAACCGAAGTCCATGGGCGTGCGGCAGGCGCAATAGATGTATTAGAAGCTATTGAAGACGAGCTAAGCTCCAAAAACATCGCCGCAAATGTTCAAAAAGTTGGATCATTAGGCATATCATATGCTGAACCTATAGTAGATATCAAAAAACCAGGAATGCCTCGCTTATTTTTTGCAAATGTTGAACCTTCTGATATCCCCTCCATCATTGATTCTTATTTGATCAAAGATGAAGTGCCTATGAAAAATATTCTGGGATCATTGGGCGAAAACAAAATCACGGGAGTTTCTGATATCAATGAAATCCCAGGAATCAAATATCAACAAAGAATTGCGTTAAGGAACTCTGGGCATAACTCCCCAGATGACATCTACCAATATTTGGCTACTGGAGGGTATGAAGGCTTAAATAAAGCAATTACTAATATGGCTCCCTCAGACGTGATTAAAGAAGTAACTGATTCTGGACTCCGAGGACGAGGTGGTGCAGCATTCTCGACAGGAATAAAATGGAGTTTTATGGTCAGATCCCAAGGGCCAAAATACATTCTTTGCAACTGTGAAGAAGGTGATCCGGGTGCTTATAATGATAAAGGCATTTTAGAAAGTGATCCATATACGCTTATTGAAGGACTGACCATTGCAGGATATGCAACAGGAGCAACCAATGGGATAGTATTTATAAGACACGGAAATAATGGTCCAATTGAGAACACTGAAAAAGCCATCGCAAACGCTTACGAAGTTGGTCTATTAGGGAAAAATATCTTTGAATCTGATTTCAGTTTTGATATAGAAGTAGTACTCACTGGAGAGTCTTACGTTTCAGGAGAAGAAACGGCTCTGATGGATGCCGTTGAGGGCAAGAGAGCGCAACCACGGCCTAGGCCACCTTTCCCAGCCGCATTTGGTGTTTGGGGTCATCCCACCACCATCAATAATGTTAAAACTCTTTCATACACACCTGAAATTATTCGAAGAGGCGCAAAATGGTTCTCTTCCATTGGTGTCAACAAAAGTACTGGCACAGCTATTGCATGCATAAATGGAAATATTCGTTATCCTGGAATGTACGAAGTTCCCATGGGTGTTACTTTAGGACATTTGGTAAATGATATTGGTGGAGGCATCCCTGATGGTAAAAAGTTGAAAATGCTCCAAACTGGTGGCCCTCTAGGAGGGGTTCTTGGGCCAGACAGCCTTGAAATTCATATAGATTTTGATGAAATGAGAGAGGCTGGCGCTATTTTTGGATCTGGAGGCATCATTGTCGCAGACAATGACACCTGTGCAGTAGATATTACCAGGGTTTTAGTATCATTTTGTCAATATGAGTCATGTGGTAAATGCTTCCCATGCCGTCTTGGAATGGAACATCTATTAGAAATAATCGAAAGAATTGCAAAATTCGAAAATCATGATGGTGACCTAGAAATGATGATGAAAATTGGCACCTCTATGGAAGGAGCCTCACTCTGCGGACATGGACAATTAGGCTTTGGCCCAATCCGTTCTGCTCTCAAACATTTTGAATCTGATTTTTTGTCTCATATGGAAGATAAAATATGCCCCACAGGAAGTTGTCTTGGAACGAAAATTTCACCAAAAAACACACGCCCATATTCGTGGGACTTTCTTCCTCCAAATCTTGATCCTGTAAACTTACAAATGGCTAATCCAAGGAAGAAAAATGGCTGAACAAATCACTCTTACAATTGATGGCGTAGAAATAAAGACCACTCCAGGTAACAATATTCTGCAGGCTGCGTTAGATGCAGGTATGTACTTACCATATCTTTGTTATTACCCTGGCATGAAATCATACGGAGCTTGCCGAATGTGTATCGTTGATGCAGAAGCCCCTACCCCTGATGGGGAATACAGATCATTGCCCGGGACTCCAGCCTCTTGCACAACACCTGTTATGGAAGGAATGAAGGTAACTACCCGCAACGACAAAATCGACAACACTCGTAAAGGCGTTATGGAATTACTCATCTCAGAGCACCCCCATGGATGTCTCAACTGCCATCGTATTGATCTATGTGGACCCTCAGACATTTGTCTACGACACGTTGAAGTAAACGACAGATGCGTGATTTGTCCAAAAAACGAACGTTGTGAACTTAAAGACACTGTTCGTCACTTGGAAATGGATTTGGACACCCCTCTAACATACAACAATCGGCATTTACCATTAAAAACTGCCGATCCATACTGGGATATGGACATGAATTTGTGCATTGTATGCTCTAGATGTGTAAGGGTTTGTTCAGAACTTCGACATGATGACGCTCTAACCTTACTCGAAAGATCTGGGAAAAGTCTTATTGGAACATCACAAGGCACCTCATTATTAGAATCGGGATGCGAATTCTGCGGAGCATGTATAGATGTATGCCCAACTGGAGCCATAGTTGAAAAGAAAAACAAATGGGAAAAAGCAGAAAAAGTTGTTAGAACCATTTGTCCTGGCTGCCCTGTTGGATGTGTAGTAGATATGCAAATTGACAAACATAACAAGATGATTCGTACTCAACCAGATACCGAAGCATCTCCAAACTATGGACAACTATGCTTTAAAGGGAAATTTGGGCTCGAATTCGTGAATAGTACTTCAAAACTTCAAAAACCATTGATCAAAGAAAATAATCAATTGCGTGAAGCAACTTGGGATGAAACTTTTCAAAAAGCTTCTGAGCAATTAGCGAAATTTAGAGGACCAAGTTATGCAATGATTGTTTCACCCAGAGCTACAAATGAAGACGGTTACATTGCACAAAAATTCTCTCGTGTGGTAATGAATTCCAACAACATAGATATTTCGTCAAACACCCGTCCTGTATTAACCAAATCACTAAAAACCACTCTTGGATCCGCAGCATCTACAGCATCTTTTAATCAACTTAAAGACTCAAACGCATTTTTAATAATATCTAGTAACATCCAAGAAAATCAAAATGTTGCCGCACTGCCAATAAAACAATCGACTGCAAATGGCAAACCTTTAATTGTGTTAGATCAACGCGAAACAGAAATCACAAAACACGCCACGATTTGGTTAAAACCTAGAATTGGTACAGAATCAACTGTGATTAGCGCAATGCTCAGATGCATTATCGATGAATCTCTAGAAAATCATGAATCTATCGATCAATTAACAAATAATTTTTCCGATCTGAGAAACAGCGTTTGGAATCTAGAACCATTACGTATCGAAGAATTAACTGGAGTGCCCTGGGAAGAAATTCAAAAAGCTGCCAGGCTTCTAGCAAAACATTCTCCAATAAGTGTCCTCCTAGGTTTAGAGAATGTGCCCGAAGAACGTCACGATGCATGTGTGAAATCTTCAGTAAACATTGCAATTCTAACTGGAAGTATCGGAGCAAATGCTGGCGGAATTTTTCCTCTATTTGATGGCGCAAATGAACAAGGATTAAAAGACTGCGGATGTTCTCCAGATTTTCTTCCTGGATATGTTCAATTTGCAGAAGATTCAAGTAAATTACAAAAAATCCAAAATACATACGAATTGCCACTTCCAACTGATTCTGGCAAAGGTATTCGAGAGATTACAGATGCAATAAATTCTGGTGAAATCAAAGCTCTTCATTTGATAGGAGACAGTATTAATTTCACCAACGGCGAAATCGGTGAATTTTTAGATTCTCTAACAAATCTTGAATTATTAATTGTTCAAGACACATTTATATCAGCAATTACAGAAATGGCGGATATTGTCATACCGTCCAAAACCTTTGCGGAAAAAACAGGCACCTATACTAACATGGAACGACGCGTACAATTACTAAATCCAGCCATAACGGGAAGTGACGCAGATGATGACTGTAGAATATTACTCCAACTAGCCCGTCGTATGGGGTATTCTGGATTTGAATATAATTCACCCGAAGAGATCTTTGATGAAATTAATAATCTTATAGACTTTTATGGTGGGATTTCTTACTCAAGGCTAACCAATGATGGACACGTATTTTGGCCTTGCTATGCTGCCGACATGAAAGATACCCAAATTTTATATCATGGAAAATCCAAGGAATTAAATTTCTTCCCAGCAGAGTCCTTAAATGAAATTTCTCACCAAGACTTGGATTTCCCTCTTATACTTTCTCCTGGAAGAGTCCTGTCCCAGCCAGACAATCCTAATCTATCTATTATTCAAACCAAGGGTAAAAATTCAATTACCTCAGAATCTATTCTGCAAATCCACCCAAATGACGCAAACGAATTATCAATTACTGATGGTTCTAGTGTAAACGTCATTTCTTCAAAATTTAGCTTTAACGGAACAATAAAAATAGATGAATCACAGCTTCCAGGAATGATTTCTCATACAACTTTATTCGCAGAGATTATAGAAGAATTGCAAAATAGTAAGGCGCCAGACCCTATTTTAATGATGCCTCAGCTTCGCACAAGTCGCATAAGGTTGGAATCAATTCCTTCAAACTAAAATAATATATACATTTTTGTAAATAAAACCCCGCTATTCCACTAGTAGAACATCTCCTATAAAATGTCTGCGAAATGTATTTTCTGAGTGGAAAAAATGAATACTCCTGCAAGAGAGCAATATCTAAGAATTAAAGCAGCCCACAAGAACGAAATATTACTTTTTAGGATGGGCGATTTTTTCGAAACATTTGACGATGATGCAATCGTGATTTCTAGAGAATTACAAATTGCACTTACATCTAGAGAATTCGGAAAGGGAAACCGTGTGCCTCTTGCTGGTATACCTTGTCACTCTCTAGATCCTCATTTATCTAAATTAATCAAAAGAGGTTTCAAGGTTGCAATATGTGAACAGGTATCTAAAAATGGTGAGTCCAGCAGTGAAATAATTGACCGCAAAGTTGTACGTGTAGTTACACCAGGCACGGTAGTTGAAGATTCTATTATTGACCAAAAATCAAATAACTACCTTGCTTCAATCACCTTGGAAAAAGATACCTGCGGGATAGCTTACACTGACATAACAACCGGTGAATTTTTGACCACTCAAATTGACAGAGCACACATGGAATCAGAAATCAATAGAATTTCTCCATCAGAAATACTCGTAACATCTACTGACGAAACAGATTTGAAGCATTTAGATTCTGAATTAAGTACTATCGAAGAGTATGATTTTGACAGGAAAAAATGTTCTGAATCATTATTAACTCATTTCCAAGTTTCCAGTATGGAATCTTTCGGATGCAATGATCTTCCTTTATCGCTTAAAGCTTCAGGAGCCATAATTCACTACCTCAGCCGCCAAGCTCCAGAATTACTGTCTCAAATCAAGACTTTAAGGACATACAACATACAGAACTATATGTCTTTGGATAAACAAACAATGAGAAATTTAGAATTGTTCGAAGGAGGTAGATGGCAATCCACCGATACATCACTGCTTTCTGTTCTAGACCATTCGAAAACAAGTATGGGGAGTAGGTTACTACGACGATGGATCGGTCAACCATTACTCAACGTTAAATCATTAACTAATAGACAAAATTCTGTTGAATGGTTCCATACTAACTCTCTCAGGCGAGAAAACATTATTCTGTTACTTAAATCAGTATCAGACATTGAAAGAGTTGCCAACAAACTCCTTAGTCTTAATGCAACCCCCCGAGATCTATCTTCACTATCACAAAGTCTAGGAATAATTCCGAAGCTTAGAGAGATGTTTTTTAATTCTGATGATAAAAAACTTATATTAGAAATCTGCGAAAATCTCAAAACTCATGATTTCACCATTCAACAAATTAATAGTGCGATCGTTGAAGACCCTCAAATAATCGTTGGCGAAGGAGGTGTAATTAAAAATGGATACTCAACTGAATTAGATAACCTTCGACAGTCATCTGACAAATCTCAAAATTACATCGTATCTCTCCAAGCATCTGAAAGATCTAAAACTGGCATCAAAACTCTTAAGGTAGGTTACAACAAAGTCTTTGGGTATTACATTGAGGTTACCAAGGCACAAAGTAGTCTAGTTCCAGAAAATTACATTCGAAGGCAAACACTTACAAACGCTGAACGATATATCACTACTGAAATTAAAGAGTATGAATCGAAGATTTTATCTGCAAAAGATAAAATTAAAGAATTAGAATTATCATTATATAAAGACTTATGTGAAGAAATTTCTAAAGATGTACCAAATATCCTACAAACCGCCCAAATATTAGCTAAAGTTGATGTGTACGCATCATTCGCTGAAGCTGCAACTCAATTCAACTATATTAGACCTACCTTAAACAACAACTCACTAATTGATATTCAATCAGGCCGACACCCTGTTGTGGAGAAAATGGTGGGATCGTCAAAATTTGTGCCTAATGACATTGAACTATCAAACGAAGACACTCAGTTAATGATCCTTACTGGACCTAACATGGCGGGGAAATCTACCTACATCCGGCAAGTTGGGATCATAGTACTTATGGCACAGATAGGGAGTTTTGTCCCTGCCAGTTCTGCAACAATCGGATTGGTAGATAGGATTTTCACTCGAATAGGAATGCAAGATGATATTTCAGTTGGCCATTCAACTTTTATGATAGAAATGGTTGAAACTGCCTCAATAATATATAACGCCACACCAAAATCTCTAATCATACTTGACGAAATTGGAAGAGGCACAAGTACATATGACGGCCTTGCAATTGCAAAGTCTATCGCAGAATTTATCCATAACCAAGATTCCCTAGGGTGTAAAACTCTCTTTGCGACTCACTATCACGAATTAACTGAACTCGAGGATTATTTGCCACGAGTAAAAAATTATAATGTCGCAGTCAGTGAAAGAAATGGTACTGTCACATTCTTAAGAAAAATTGAACCTGGAGGAGCAGACCAGAGCTTCGGAATTCATGTAGCAAAATTAGCAGGTCTACCAGAAAAAATTATTAACAGATCTCATGAAATTTTACTTGATTTGGAAACCTCAGAAATCACAAAATCTGAGAAAAATCCAAATTCATCTATTCAAATTCCTTTATTCAACTACCCTCAACCTCAATTAGACCCTCAACCTCAACTACAAAAATTGCTCGAACTCAATATCGAATCCATGACACCAATTGAAGCGATTACTAAACTTTTCGAGCTTCAACAAGAGACCCTACAACATCACGAAATCAAAGATTCCTTGAATGAGAGGCGAACATGAACTCAAAAATCCTCAAAAAAATTCCAAACGATTTACCTGAATCCCCGTCCGATTTGCGTTCATTAATGCGAAATGAGCGACTTATATCACAAACATCTGGAATGGCCCCAGGGCACGTCCAAGCTAATCTCGCCATCCTTACTGCTGACCTTGCATTTGACTTCTTATTATTTTGCAATCGGAATCCAAAACCTTGCCCAATTATAGAAGTAATTGAAGCAGGGAAAACTGAGCCCTCGCTAACCAGTCCCGGATCTGATATACGGACCGACATCGGATTATACCGCATATACAAATTTGGCAATCAAATTGACGAAGTTACAAATATTTCTGAATATTGGAGAAATGACTTGGTGTCTTTTTTGTTGGGTTGTAGCTTCACATTTGAGAATGCATTGATTGAATCAGGAATCGAACTGCGGCACATCTCTCAAAAACGTAACGTCCCAATGTACATAACCAATATACCAACTATACCAGCAGGAATATTTTCTGGCCCAATGGTTGTATCAATGAGGCCGATTAAACGCGATCACCTTGTAAAAACAATTCAAATTACTTCTAGATTCCCATCTGTTCATGGTGCTCCTATACATTTTGGAAATCCTTCTGATATTGGTATTCAAGACTTGAGTACTCCAGACTTTGGAGACAATGTCGAAGTTAAAGATGATGAAATACCAACTTTTTGGGCATGTGGCGTCACTCCTCAGTCTGTTGCAATGTCATCAAAACCACCATTAATGATCACACATTCTCCTGGATACATGTTCATAACTGACCAAATTGACGAAGATTTTGCTGTAATTTAATTATGATATTCATTCAATCCATTTAAGGATTCCATTTGACTAGAATAGAAGAAATAATCCTCAGTAGCGATACAAGAGGTATGTCTACACTCGGGAAATATCTACCCGACAATTATTGTGAACAGGCCGCGAATTTGATATTGCAAAATCCTGGGCCAACAATCATTACAACGGGGTTTTACATACTAAATGGAAAAATGCCAGAAACCGATGGGCCCCCCGGAGCAATTGCAATAGGGAATGCTTTAAATTCTATAGGGTATAAAACAATCTACCTAACAGACAAATATTCATCAGGATTAATAAAATATCTGGTTGAAGACGATACTGAAATCCAAATCTTCCCATTTTTAAACCATAAAGAAAGCATCGAATATTCCAAGAGACTATTACGTCATCTCAATCCTTCACTATTAATCGCTATTGAGCGCTGTGGACTAACCAAACACAATGACTACAGAAACATGCGTGGAGTTAATATGACGAATTATAATGCACGTATAGACCACATGTTTGATTTACATGAGAATTCAATCGGAATAGGTGATGGAGGGAATGAAATTGGTATGGGCAATTTATCAAAGTTGATTCCAAATCTTCCACTGCCATCTCCTATAAATGAGCCTTGCATAACTAAAACAGCCAATTTAGTAGTAAGTACCGTATCAAACTGGGGAGGATATGGGCTAATTGCTGCATTGTCTATTCTATACGGTAAAAACTTATTACCCAATATTGAATCGGAGCAAAATGTGTTAAAAAAATGTGTAGAATATGGAGCTGTAGATGGAGTAAGTACACTTAATGAGTATACTGTGGATGGTTTGTCGATCAAAGAACATAACAGAATTCTACTAGAACTAAGAGAATATGTAGAAACCAAAATTTTAGTCGGAGAAAAATAATGTATCCAATTGACCTTTCTGAAAAATCTGGGATAGTCTTCGGAGTAGCGAATAACCGAAGTATCGCTTGGGGAATTGCCGAAATACTTCACCAAGCTGGGATGAAACTTGCAATAGCCTACCAAAATGAACGCGTTAAAGAACGAGTTGCTGATTTAGTCAAAGATTGGAGTGGAGATACCCCTTTGATAGAATGCGACGTAAGTGATGACCAAAACGTGAAAACCGCATTCGCAAATGCCGAAAAATCCCTAGGGAAATTAGACACTATTGTTCACAGTATCGCATTCGCAAACCGCGAAGACCTTGGTGGACGATTTGTTGACACACCTCGTGAAGGATTCACAACTGCTCTAGATATTTCTGCATATTCCCTGGTATCCATAGCTAAACATGGATCTAATATCATGAATTCCGGTGGAAACATAATAACTCTTACCTTTCAAGCCTCTACTCAAGTGTTCCCCGGTTACAATGTTATGGGAACAGCCAAAGCGGCATTAGAAAACATTGTCAGACAACTAGCTTCGGATCTTGGACCAGATAATATAAGGGTTAATGCAGTATCAGCTGGTCCACTAGACACTCTATCGTCACGAGTAATCAGCCACTACAGAGTTATGAAAAGTGCTCACGCTGAACGAGCTCCAATGCGAAGGAATATTACACCTGAAGAAGTTTCAAAAGCTGCTTTGTTCTTATCTAGCGATCTTGCTAGCGGAATCACTGGTGAAATATTACATGTGGACACTGGTTACAACATAATGGGAATATAATTGACAATCTCTCAAGATGTGTCTTTAAGTAACTCATCCAATTTCACATCAAATGCTTTTGCCAACTTCAATACAACTCCAATTGTAGGATTTTGTTTTCCATTCTCTAGGCCACTAATATACGCTCTATCCAAGCCTGCCCGATTTGACAGCTCCAATTGATTCCAAGACCGTTTTTTTCTTTCAGACTGAACGACTATTGCCAAACGACTTAACAATTGCTCTAAGGTTGGGCCGTATGACATTAATCCCATTAATTCTCTAGATCGCCTTACGGCATCATTCGCATCAAATGCTATTGCATCAACATCAAGATTCTCATCTGATCCGTGTCCAACTTCAAACAACAGACCACCTGCGAGAATTGGAATTCTAGGTTTAATATCTCTTAATGTTCTAACACACTCTAAAATATATTTTAAACTCTCAGGCATAGTAGCAGATAAAGCAATCAGATTAATTTTTTGGCTTATTACATAATTTTTCAAAGCCTCAGCTGGCATATTAGATCCCAAAAAATGCGTATCCCACCCATCAAAGTATAAAAAATCTGCAACCATCCTTGGACCTATAAAATGCTCTTCATTTTCCACTGCCGCCACAACCACTGACATTCCCAATGAACTACGTGGAACGTAAATATCCCGTAACTTTTGCATTTGAGAAAGGGATATCTGAGTGGCTAAATGTTCTTCCGCTATTCCCAGTTTCCCAGAAAACCACAAATCTCCAATTGCACTCTGAGATTTTGAGATGATTTCAATATATATTGATTGAATATCAATTTTTTGGTCCAATGCCAAATTTATTGTTCTCTTAGCCTCAAGTTCATTACCAGTCAGAAGTGCTTGGAAAAATTGCTCTTGAAAGTCTCTATTTAACTGTGAATCATTAATCATAGTTGTAAATCCGTTACAATTGTAGACATATTGTTATATATACTTGACATATTAGTCAAGTATATTGTATATATACAACATACAGACAATTTATGTCACATATATACAATATTTTTATTAGGAGGACACGTTGTTACAAAATATCGAAATGGAGAACATCCAATGGGAACTGGTGCTATGGTTAAGCGCGGCATTTTTATCATTGGTTCTATCAGTGGCTTTATGGTTTTTAATAGACCAACTAACCGGTATATTCGTCGGGCTTTGGGTTCCATCAATTCTATCTTTTGGAGCACTGGTTAGGAAAGGTAATTAAATGCAAGAATCAATAGTTATTACATTACTACCAATAATAGGACTGGCTATCTTCTGGATGG
>CAZWTJ010000011.1:0-28248 GCA_964637555.1 uncultured Dehalococcoidia bacterium
GGCTGGATAATTATCCAGCCTCTATTTTTATTTCCTGAATTCTGGAATAACTTCTTTACAAAATAGTTTTATTGAATCTTCGACATTTTCGCGTGAAATTAATTCTCCTGCATTGAATTCTGCGATGATTCCATCTAGTCCAAGTTCTGTGCTCATATGTTTGAGCTGCTTAATTACAGTGTCTGGATCTCCAACAGCAACTTTTTCACCTTGTATTTCATTCCACTGAGTGTTAGCAAGTAAATTGCTCCTGTTCAGTCTATCTTCGCTTGAATCAGCGGTTGCTTTTTTTGCGGAAGATTCTAACTGCTTACCTAGCCTTTTGAATTGACGCATAAAACTTTCTTCAGAATTTTCTAAAGCAGTTTTTGTAGATTTTGCGACATGTACAGGAACTCTGAGTGCTACTTTGTTGTTGATAGGATCATTACCAGCCTCTTTAAATGCCTGTCTATAGCTTCTGACTTGCTCGGTTACATCTTTTAGAGGGAGGTTTCTAACGCCAACAAATATTGGTGCTCCTTTATTCCCCAATACGGGGAAAGTGTCTGATGTGGTCGCTGCAACACGCATTGGAGGATATGGTGTTTGAAGGGGTTTTGGTGTAAGGCACACATCGGTGAATTTAAAATATTTCCCATGATATGAGAAGACGTCATTTTTAAATGCAGTAGAGATTATCTCTAAAGATTCATAAAATCTTTCTCTACTTTCCGCATAGGCGATGTTGTAGCCTTCGTATGAACCTGGAGAACCACTTCTACCGACTCCAAATTCAAATCTTCCATTACTAATATGATCTAAGGTTGCGACTTGCTCAGCTATTCGTAGAGGATTTCCTAGAGGTAATACGTGAACAGCTGTGCCTATTTTAATTCGTTTGGTTCTTCCTGAAATTGCAGATGCCATTATCAGAGGTGCAGAAAGTACAGCTCTAGAGGGAGTGAAGTGTGATTCGGCTAACCATATTCCGTCAAGACCAAGTTCTTCAGCTAAATCAACATGATGGAATGACTCTTTGAAAGCGTCTTCTTGGGATATCCCATCTCTGGAATGAAATTCCATGAAAGTTCCAAACTCCATCATTATCCCCTTATAACGAATTAGATTGAAATTTTTTTGATATTTTTATTGCCTTTTGCATTGCTTCTGTCATCAGCTCTTGTAATTCTTGTTGTATTACCGCTCCAGATTCGGAAATCAAGGTTTCGATATTGGGTAATAGTACTCGTGGAGTGGGGATTAAAAATACCCCCTCTGATTCAAGGATGTATGAGAGTTGCATATGCATTCTCATTGCTCCGGATCTACCTGGAGAGCAGCCCATAATATAACTGATTTTGCTGTCGATGGTATTTGGGGAAAGGGATAACCATTCGATAGCGCTTTTAAGTGCTCCAGAAATTGAATTATTATATTCTGGTGATGAAATGATTAATAAATCTGAATTTGAAACTTTGTCTCGCAGTGCAGAAACAGTTTGTGGGAATTCTCCGGGTGTATTTTTACCGCTATTAAAAATTGGAAGATTAGACAAGTCGAAAAATTCTGTTTGGACGCCATTAGATTCCAGAGTTTTTAAAGCCAGAGTTAATAGTTTTAAATTCCATGAATTTTTTCTAAGACTCCCGCATATTCCGATAGCTTTTAAGGGTTTATTACTCATAATAGTTATGCATCATCTTCTTTCCAGAAGCGTTCTTCTTTCACGTTCCATCCTATAGGAGCCATGCGAGTCTTGATGTCTTCTATCATTTGTGGATGCCCACAAGTGTAAATTAGAGTGTCATGTTGCTTTAATTCCCATTTGGAAAGATAGGATTCAACTAAAGAATTAATTCTACCAGTGGTACCTTCCCAAGAATAATTTTGTTTTTCTGATGGTCTACTGACTGATGGGATGAAGGTTATGTTGTCGGGGAAAGATTTTTGCATTTCATTTAATTCATCGTCATAAACAAATTCATTCATATAGCTAGCACCCTCCATGACGAAAAACTTATGATCATTTAATCCATCCATAATGTACTGTCTAAGGATACTTACATATGGAGCTACACCGGTTACGGTAGAAACCATTACATGGTTAACATATTTTGGCTCGAAAGTGAAAATGCCTTTTGCTCTTGGTCTAATTGTTAGTCTGTCTCCTACACGATGATTCCAGAGATAAGGAGTGAGGTTTCCTCCATGTTCGGGAGGAATGTACTCGACAAATAATTCTAGTAGGTTTTCTGCAGGTGCTGATGCGATTGAGTAGGGTCTTTCAATATTGTTCGATCCTATAGTGATGTATTGTCCAGGTTTGAATGTAAACGGGATTTCGGTCTTAATCCAAAGTTTGAATAAATCATCTGTGAAATCGACTCTGCGGATTATTTCAGCAGTAGAAAACTTTTTTGTTTTTAGATTATTGAATGAGGACATCAATTCTTCCGTTAGGAATGAGTGAGTTGATAGAATTTTTCAGTAATTGTTAATTCAGATTTTAGCACGCCGCATTCTAGCGGACAAACAAATATAAAAATAAGAGTTGCTGTACTTTGTGAAAACATTTACTTGAGCCTTAGGTACGAGTACCCTATTATGCATAAGGATTTTTTGACTTTGAATGGGTCATTTATGGAGAATGAATGGAAACGGAATTAGGAATAGTTACTGCGATAGTTATGGGCTTACTCTTAGGCTTAAAACACGCAACAGATGCTGATCATGTTGTCGCTGTAGCTACTATAGTAAGAGATTCTAGGAATGCTTGGAGAAGTATATGGGTTGGGGCATCATGGGGTTTTGGACACTCGACTCCATTGGTTATTTTGGGGGTATTGATTCTATTACTCGATGATCATTTTTTATACCAGTATGAGGAAATTGCACGATTTTTTGAAATTGGAGTGGGTGCAATGTTGGTATTTTTGGGATTGCAGGTTTTTTGGAATATTAAAAGAGGCAAAATCCATATGCATTATCACGATCATGATGGTGGTTCCCACGTACACATCCACTCTACTCATCCACCGTCAGAACCTCCTGAAATTGAAAGATTACATGGGGCTTTTAAATTTGGGAAACCATTTTTCAGATTTCGATCTTATTTTATTGGAATGATTCATGGATTGGCAGGAACTGCTGCTGTCATGTTGGCATTGCTTCCAACAATTGATTCATTTTGGTTTGGACTTACCTATTTGATTCTTTTTGGGATAGGATCCATAGTGTCGATGTCTTTGATAACTATTGTTCTTAGTTTGCCTTTTTCAATTTCTTCCAATTACAAAACAGTAAATTATGTTGTGATAAATTTTGCAGCTACGTTAAGTATAGTATTTGGTATAGCTTTAATCATTGATGTTTTAATAGGAACAAGTTTGATTCCATTTTAGTTTCTGACTGAAAATTTGTGTTTGGGGCAAAATAAATAATCGGTTATACTACATTCTGTCAAATAGTTCACCTAGGATATTAAAGATGGCTACAACCCAAACTAGCACAAAAGAAATCTGCCATTTGATGCGCAGGGCTGGGTTTGGTGTTAACTACAAGAAATTACCTCAATTGACTGCTAAAACATATGAAGAAATTGTAGATGATTTAATTAACTTTGAATGTGAACCCAGATTTGATGATCACATAATCAGGCGATATTTTTTAGAATTGAATAATTCTGACACTGTAAATGCTTGGAGGGGTGAGTGGATTTACCGTATGGTTAATTCTAAGCGCCCATTAGAAGAAAAGATGGCTCTATTTTGGCATCATTTGTTTGCCACTTCAGTCGGTAAAAGCGAACATGGGCCCTCGTCTGTTATTCAGATTGAAACATTTCGAAGGTTGGCGCTCGCAAAATTTGAAGATATTTTAATTGCTGTTGCTCGTGATCCTGCAATGTTGTTTTGGCTGGATAATAATGAGAATCATTTGGGAGAACCCAACGAAAATTGGGGTAGAGAATTGTTAGAGCTTTTTTCTATGGGTGTGGGAAATTATACAGAAGATGATATTAAACAAGCCTCTCGAGCATTTACGGGCTGGACATTTACCCAGCCATTGCCATTAGATCCTTATGGTAGATATAGCTCTGACTTTTACTATAATTCAGACGATCACGATAATGAATCAAAAAGTTTTTTAGGTCACACTGGCAATTTGGATGGTGAAGACATAATTCAAATTATAGTAAAACAAAGTGCCACCGCTACTTTTATTGCAAGACATTTGTACAATTTTTTTGTTGCAGATGAACCACAGGTTCCTGCTTGGAATATTACCCCTGCCAAAGATCAAGATGCGATAGATTTTCTTGTAGAGTGTTTTTTGACACACGGAGGAAATATGAGAGAAGTGATGAGGCAGCTTTTTTTGTCAGATTTCTTCAGGAGTTCTGTTAGCACGAGGGTGAAAAGTCCTGCAGAGTTAGTTGCTGGTGTTGTGGTGACAGCGGGAACACATGATTTCCCAAATTCCTCTCTCCCATCTTTAGGATCGGCTGCTGCAAATATGGGACAGAATTTGATGACTCCTCCCACTGTTGAAGGATGGCATTATGGTTCTGAGTGGATTGATGGAGGAACGCTTAACAATAGAGTGAATTTTGCTGCTGCGCATATTTCTCAGGCTATATCCAATGGTGTTTTTCCACTTGAAGAGTTAGTTGATGAAGGCACTCAATTCACTACTAAAGATCTTGTGGATCAGTGTCTGTACTATCTAGGGTTGACAGAAATTTCTGATGATACTAGACATGAACTATTAGTCTCTTCTGATGATATTCTAGAAACTAAACAAGATTTCAAAGAAAAAATCATTTCTATTGCTCGATTGATTGTGTCAACTATTGATTATCAGTTTGCTTAAAAATTAAGAGGATTCGATGGACATTCAAAAATCAAACGAAGTCTTGGTAGTTGTACAACTGACTGGCGGAAATGACTTTATGAACACTATTGTCCCTTATACAGACCATAATTATTATGATTTTAGGAGTAATTTGGCTATTCCTGAAGAAAATATCCTGAAAATAGATTCTGAACTTGGATTTCCTGAGTTCGCCAGATCATTTTTTCATGAGTACGAAAATGGCAACATGGCAATTATTCAGGGGGTAGGATATCCCAACTCTAGTAGGTCTCATTTTAGGGGAATGGACATTTGGCATACTTGTGTTCCAGAGACTATTGCGGATGAAGGTTGGTTGGGGAAAGTAGTTCGAGAGTTAGATCCTCGAAAAGAAAATCCCTTGACAGCAGTTAGTATAGGTCAGGGATTGCCTCGAGCATTGTCAGCTAAAGAAGTTACAATAACTTCTGTGTTGGATTTAGATAATTATGGGTTAATGTCAGACTTGAAAGATATTAATACTAAAAATAATACTTTGGATGCTTTCAAAAAGATTTATGGGCAAGCTATAGGGACTGGTTTAGTTCGTGATTACATTGCCAGTACCGGATTAGATCTTTTAAGGGGAGCTGAAATTTTAAAGAAAGCACCTGAGAATTATTGTTCTGATGTTGAATATGCGCAAAATCCTATTGCAAATAGCCTAAAGGATATTGCAAGGATACATCTTGCTGATTTAGGTACACGGATTTTTTATGCCCAGCATGGTGGGTATGATACCCATGCAAATGAAGGTCCAGTTCACCCGAAGTTGATTTCGGAGCTTTCACAAGCAGTATCTGGTTTTTTCCAGGATTTGAGAGAACATGATGCTTCGGATAATGTGACGATGCTGATTTTTACTGAGTTTGGTAGAAGAGTTCGATCAAATGGTTCTGGAACTGATCATGGTGCAGGGGGTGGAGCATTTGTGATAGGTGATCATATAGACGGGGGATTATATGCAGAATATCCTTCATTATCTTTGAAAGACCAGGATAATGGTGATTTAGCTTTCACTTATGATTTTCGAGGATTATATTCAACTCTTTTGGAGCAACTTTTGGGTATAGATGCAGGGCCGATAGTAGGTGGAAATTATGAGCAAGTGGATATATTCATTTAGCAAAGGATAGGTATTTGATTTCAGATTCTCCAAAAAAAGGTTTTTTAAGAGTAGGGTTTCCTTATGAAATGACATTAGGAATGCGAAGATTGACCAATGCACCATTACAAGTTTTCCATCCTACTGAATCCAATATTAAAATTTTGTGTAGACATGAGACGAGTACTTTTATCAGGCAGCTTTCTCTCTCGGATGAAGATTTGGGGTCAATGAGCCTTATAGGTGGAGAAGTTGGCCAAATTGGTGGAGGGAAAAAGATTCCAACTGATTTTGTTTGGCCATCAAGTATTGCAGGTGATTCAAATGGGAATATGTTCATTTCTGATGAAGGCAATCACACAATTACTCATATTTCTGTAGATGGGGATTTGATTGATAGATGGGGGGAATTTGGAGATAGTGAATTTGAAATAAATCGACCCGCAGGGATTGCCTTAGACACACAAGATAATGTTTTTTTAACAGATGCTCTCAATTATTCTGTCAAAGTGTTTTCGAAAAATGGTGAATTCATTAGATCATGGGGGACAAAAGGTGAAACCTCAGGAAAATTTAATTTACCTTGGGGTATATTTCTCGATCAAAGTGGAGATGTTTTTGTGACTGATTGGGGTAATCACCGTGTACAAAAATTTAATTCTCACGGAGAATTCTTAATGGAGTTCGGCTCGTTTGGGGATCTTCCCGGCCAATTTAATTACCCATCATCAGTGAGTGTTGATAGCGATGGCGATATTTATGTATCAGATTGGGGTAATCATAGAGTACAACTTTTTGATGAGAAGGGAAGATATGTTGAAGAATTTCGAGGTGATGCAACATTATCTAAGCAAGCTCGTGATTACATGATGTCAAATTTGGTTGCATTAAGAATTAGGGATGAAACACCTATAGAGCCTCAGAAACGTTTAAGATGGCCTACTTCTACAACCATCGGTCCTGATGGACGCTTATATATTTGTGATTACGGTTCTCATAGAATTCAAGTATATAAAAAGGAAATTATTCCACTAGGTGAAAATGAGATTGGAGATTCTCTCAGGTCTCCATCGTTGTACACACAATTTTAGGTGCGGTCATAGGTGACGACGCTCAATATAGATTGTAATCACAAAATTTTATAACGCCTTTGGTGGAGACGGGGGAGGGTCGAACTCCCCGTCCAAAAGGTGATTTTACAAAATATACTACAGATTTAGTCGGGGCTGGTATTTCACTTGAATAGTCTTGACCCGACTTTAGATCTTTTCAAGCTTAGCCGAAATCTTTTCCTCTATGAAACGGCGTCAAAGAGGAGCATCCCGAATTATGTCGCTCTCTCAGTTACTACGGGAAACGTAAAAGAGGAACGTGGCTGCTCTAGGCAGCCAGTGCTAGCTTTTTTTCGCCAGTTAAATTTTTTACCGCCAGATTTACGAGGGTTGACGGCACCTCGACCTGCAACTTTGTATTCACACCCCATGTCGAATCCACGCGTCCCCATAAATAAATGATATCACATATGGAAATTTGGGAATCGAAGTTTGTGCAAATGTGATTGAATTAGCCTTTAAAAATTTCGTTTACAAATTTATAATTGTTAAGATTTATATTCGTCTTTAGGAATTTTATTTTTGAGCCGAACCTCAGAGCCAAGTGAAGATCAATCATTGTCTGGTCAAAGTAGTGGTCAGGAAGCTTCATTAAAGCCATGGTCGGCATTTAGCTTTCGCAGTTATAGGATTCTTTGGTTTTCTGGTCTTGCTTCAACCGTCACTATGCAAATTAGAATTATTGGATTTGGTGTTTGGTTGTATAACGAAACTGGATCAGGGATTCAATTAGGAATTTTAGGGTTAATTCAACTTGCAGTCCAAATGCCTGCTACTTTATTTGGGGGTGCATTTGCTGATCAGATGGATCGGAGGAGATTAATTTCCTTAACCCAGTCATTTAGTTTCGTTTTTATAGGAATATCTGTATTTTTGTTGTTAACGGATAGTCTCAATGCGTGGCATATCTATTCAATTGTTGGGATTTTGGGTCTTACAAGTACTTTGGGAGGTCCTGCTAGATCAGCTATCACAGCTAATGTGGTCCCTTCCAGCCACTTGATGCATGCAGTTACTACAAATACTGCAACATTCCAAATTAGTGCAATTATTTCCCCTCTGTTATTTTCAGTTGCCTATGAATTTATAGGAATTGAAGGAGTATTTGTTTTAGCTTTATTAGCATCAATTCCGGCTTCTATTTTGCCTATATTCATTAGGCCTAGATACGGATTAAATAGTGATGAGGTCAAAGACCAATCTTCTGTCATGCACAGATTATGGGAAGGATTTATATTTGTACGACGACATCCAATACTCCCATATTTGTATTTGATGGATATAGGTGTGACTGTAGTAAGTTTTTATAGACAGATAATGCCTCTAATTGTAGATAAAATTTTCAGGCAAGGACCTTGGGCAATTGGACCGCTAACCGCTGCAAATTCTATTGGTGGAGTGATCGGTAGTTTTTTGGTCCTATTCATGGCAAAGTATCGTCCCAAAGGTATGTTAGTTTTATATGCTACTGGAATCTATGCCATTTTATTGTTTGGTTTTGGATCTTTACAATTCTTATCAGTAGATCCAATTGTGTTAATGGTTCTAGGAGGGATAATTATCACAGCACTTGGAGCGACTGATGCAATTGGTATGACGACCAGACAGACTACAGTTCAGCTGACTACTCCTGATAATATGAGAGGCAGGGCAGTGAGTTTTCATTCCTTTTCTGCTATGGCTGCGAACAATATCGGAACATTTGAAGTGGGATATATGTCCGCTCAAATCGGTGCAGGGAATACCATGTTGCTTGGAGGAGTAGTTTCGGTGATTGTCGTAATTACAGTGTGGCGAGTGGCATCAAGTTTGAGAAATTATAGGTACCCTTAATTTAGAATGCCTAGTTTTGGCTCCGGTGTAGAGGAATTAAGGGTAGATACAACAAATTCTTGCTCTATTTGATCCAACAATTTAAATCTGGAACCAGCATCAAGTACTTTACGTAGAAGTGAAAATTCTCCGCAAGAAGGAGCTGTGTGAATTGGCTGTGATAACTGCCACCATATAGCTTTATCAATAGATTCTTGATCTCTGTGAGGGTCGTACCAAGTGCCACAATCTTTCTTTGAGTTCCCCCATCCACCCCTTGCTATCATCTTAATACCTTGTATTCCAACATCCTTTTCATTACAAAGAGAGATCAAATTTTCGGAACTTGATCTGTAATTTTGATTTTGGTAGATGATTGAATTTACAGGAAACATTACTGTGTCGAAGTCATATCTTTGGAGCGATTCGATGAATACTTCTGGAGCCAACGGTCCATGTCCGGTGATTCCTATCCACTTTGTTATACCCTGTTCTTTCAATTCGATTAGAGCATCTAGCGCACCACCTTTTGCAGTTACTTGATCTAAAGTTTCAAAATCTAGCACTCCATGCAGTTGAAACAAATCGAAAGAGTCAGTTTTCATCCTGTCCATGATTTCTTCGATGTTTTTCCATGCTTCGTCGCGTGTTCTTTTAGGAGTTTTACTGCCAATGAACATTTTTGTTTTCAAGTCTGGCATCCATGGAGCGATTCTTTCCATGGAATTGGCATAGCCTGGAGCAATGTCGAGGTGGTTGATTCCCTCATCCAAGCACATCTGGACAGCAGTATCGGCTTGGTCTTGTGAAAGCTTCCCAATTGAGTAAGCTCCAAAAGTTACAATTGTGCTTTCATGGTTGGTTCTCCCTAGTCTTCTTTTTTCCATTAGTTAGAACCTGTCAAATGTTTTCTAACCCAATCCAGTCCATCCTCAGTATGTGATAGTGGTTTGTACTCGCAACCAATCCAACCTTTGTAATTTGATTTGTCGATTACATCAAAAATGAACGGATAATTGATCTCGCCTGTTCCTGGTTCATTTCTTCCTGGATTGTCAGCTAGTTGGAAGTGAGCAATAGACTCTATATTTTCATGAATAGTTCGTGTCAAATCCCCTTCCATTATTTGCATATGGTAAATGTCATACTGGAGAGCGATATTGTCAGAATTAACCTCATTGATTATCGATAAAGCTTGATTTGTATTAGTCAAATAAAACCCAGGGATATCTATGGTGTTGATTGGCTCAATCAACAATTTTATATCGTGTTTTTTTAATTCATTTGCAGCGAATGTTAAATTGTCAATAAAAGTATTTTTTAAATCTTCAGGATTCGTATTGTTCTCAGGGATCCCGGCTAGACAGGTTACATTAGAGCATTCCAGAACAGTAGCGTATTCGATTGTGAGGCCTACACCATCTTGAAATTCGCCAACCCTATCTGGTTGGCATGCATTACCTCTGTCACCATTATCCCAGTTGCCTGCAGGGAGGTCGTGAAGTACTTGCTTCAAGTTGTTAGACTTTAGATTCTCGAGTATTTCTTGTTTATCATAGTCATAAGGGAATAGAAATTCCACTCCTTTAAAACCAGATTGAGACGCGGCTTTAAATCTGTCCAAAAATTCATATTCATTGAACATCATAGTTAAGTTGGCTGCAAAATTCGGCATAGATCACTTTCCCGTTTGATGAAATCTTTTCTGTTTACAACATCATATAAAGTGACAATTACGGTGTCAATAATCAGAAGAAAATTTTCCTTTAGAGCAAAAAATTGTGCTAGAATGTTCGAGTTATATGAGGGAAGTAATGACTAATGTTTTGGTAATTCATGGTGCCGGCATGGAAAAACGCGGTATTGATCAGATTGATGTTTTTGGAACCATGAAGCTAAATGACTACAATGACGCAATAAATAAATTTTCGTCAGATTTGGATATTTCGATTGAAATATTTCATTCTAACGATGATGCAGAATTGATAAGCAAAATCTTAAATGCAGAATCTGATTTTGATGGCATTTTGATTAATCCTGCAGGGTTTACGAAAGGCTTTCCCAAGTTGTCTGACTGTATTTCGAAATTGAAAATCCCAAGCTTAGAAATCCATGTTTCTAATCCTGCTAAGAGAGGCCGAGAATCAGATATTGCCCCTGCGTGTTATGGTGTAATAACGGGAGCTGGAGTATATGGGTACTATTTGGGCATGATGGCATTGAAGAACATTTCAAGCACCTAATTTGGCTGAAGGAGAAAAGTATGAAAATTTCAATATTAACATTTAGCATTATTTCTTCGATATTTATTGTTACGCTTTTAAATGCTTGTGATTCTAGTGACACCAATATAGTTGAGAATACCCCAGTTGTGGTAAAAAAAGATGTTGCCCCTGTTGAAGTTGACAAATCAAAAAATCAAGATAAAGAGGTGAAAATGAAACAATATAATTCCGCTCCAGAAATGCAAATCGATTCAACCAAAAAGTATACAGCTACAATAGAACTCCAAAAGGGAGGAGAAATTGTCATTGAACTTTTTGCAGACAAAGTGCCTAATACTGTTAACAACTTTGTTTTCTTGGCTAGAGATGGATTTTACAACGGAGTAACTTTTCATCGTGTAATCCCTGATTTTATGGCGCAAACCGGTGATCCAACTGGAACTGGAATGGGTGGTCCAGGTTATAGGTTTGAGGATGAATTTGATTCTTCATTGACCCATGACTCTAAAGGGATTTTATCGATGGCTAATGCAGGTCCCAATACCAATGGAAGCCAATTTTTTATTACTTTTGGACCTACCCAATTCTTAGATCAAAGGCATGCTGTTTTTGGGAAGGTAGTTGAAGGTATGGACGTGTTAGATGGGATTTCAGTTAGAGATCCAGGGACTGCAACATCGCCAGGAGATGTTATGACCACCATTAAAATTTCAGAAAATTAAGGCTTACGATTCTAGATTGGGGAAATTGTCTGGTCAAGGTCCGGGACATTTGAAGAATCAAGGATGTAATCAGGATTCGTTGATAGACGGTCTTTTGAGTAGAAAAACAATTTCCCTTTTGCTCCAATCCATTCTTGCTCGGGGACAATAGTGTTTTTTACAACTTGAGTGGTACCAATACGGATTGTGTTATAAGACTTAGGGATTTTACTAATTATTAAATTCCCTCTAGTGAATTTAAAGGTGGTATTTTCGAATGAAGTAATATTTAGTTCGTTTCCTGTGATGATGTTTTTGAAAAATATACTTCTAAAAATTGAACGTTTTACAGATCGAAAATCTGTCACTAGATTATATGAATCATCATATAAAAACCCAAATGGTCTGGTTAGTTGAACTTGGTAAATTAATAACAGCACAATTACTGAAAGTAATCCGGCTGGAAACGCGTAATAGGCCCAATCTGGGATTTCATCGGTTTGGTAAATAACAGTTTTAGTTTTCTCGATTGGTTGTACTGGAACTGGGAATTCTTGTATTCTATCCGTCGCTTTTTGTGGCTGTGGAATTTTGGAAGTCGATGACTCAACCATTAATGGAATTGAGACATGTTGGAATCTGCGGCCAAGATATTTGATATTCAAAGTTGCAGCTATGTTGTATTTGCCTTCAATTTTTGGTGTGAAGTAAATCTCGTAGGCATAAGCCAGACCGTCTGCTAGTAAAGTTGTTGGAACAATTTCTAGATTCCCCTCAATCTCGTTGTTAGTGTTTGAGGATAGACTTAAATTAATATCGTTTGCTCGAACCGGAAAAGCTTGAGGTCCGATATTTACATACAATCTTGCAATCATGTGACGCTCAGTAGCTTTAAGATTGGAAATATATTGAGGGCTAATGTCCAATGAGGGAAAATGTTCAATTGTTAATTCTGTTGTCTCTTCAATGGCATGGTCGAAATCAGGCCAATAGACTCTGAATTTGACATTATGATTCCCACCCTCGGTTAATGGGGGTACGTAAGAAGAAAAGTAGCCATCATTAGGTTTTGCGTCTCCATTGATTCCAAGGTCATTCATTTCATTAAGAATGTTTAAACCACTTGGTGTCGTGATCTTGCTGGAGATTTCGACATTATCCAATAATATATTTTCTCCGTTGTCTTCAATCGATGCTATTAGGACAAATTGCTCTTTTAGGGGCATTAGGTTTTCTGAAATCATAGATAATTTGTATTTGCTTTCTGTGCGGCTCCAAAGGGAGATCTTGCCTGGGACACCTTTCTTTCCTATAATCCATCTTCCGGGATTGGGATCTGTAATTCGCCACTTGGTAAAATATTTTGAGTCGTCGAATTGTATGGAAATGCTTGATGATTCAATGAGTTTTCCATCTGGATCGCTTAAGTGTATTTTCGTATTAAAGTTTTCTTTGACGCCAAACAGGAAGAATTCTGATGTTCCAGGGGCTATGGAAATACTTTGTTCGAACTTTTGCCGCTCTTGTGCTTCGGCAAGTTTCATTTCTGAAAGAATAAATTCGGACTGGTCAGAATTTAATTTTGTTACGAATTCTTGATATCCATTTTCAGCGCCCAAGTTAATTGAAAACCCATTAGATTCTTTGGTAATTGTTTCAAAAACATTGGATAATGATTCTGAAGAACCGGGAAGGATAATTCCTGTAATTCCCCAGCCATTTCTATAATACAATCTAGCAATTGGTTTTATAGATTCTTGGATTGATAGGGTGTTAAAAGTATTGTCATTACTTGAAAGAAGATAGACAGTGCTGCCTGGTGGCGCATTTTGGTTAGATAAAACATTGAATGTTGATGCTAATGCGAAAACATAATCAGTTTTTTCGCTAACGTTTGGACATCCTGGACAGGGTGGAGGCATTAGCCTAGCGGTCTCTATACTGTCATAGACTGAGTATTTAAAAGATGTTTGTGAATCTTCATTAGATGTGATTGGACCAATTGTGTTGGATGGATTTGTAGCGTCTATGTACATCAGATATCCGGAGTTTGTCGAAGAATTCACCAGATCTATAGTTGACTCTATGTGTTCGTTATTACCTGCAGGTCGAGAATTACCTTCGTGGTCAATTAAAAATACTGCGACAGGCTGATTGGAATCTTGCGCAGATGCTAACGAAAAAGTACCAATTTCTTTAGCCAAAATGATCGCTATTACTATTATAAGTAAGCAAATGATATTTTTTTTGGTTTGGAGCATTTTCTCTCACTACATTATCTTAGGTTAAGAATTTCAAATTATGAGTCATTTCTCAATAGATTAGCGGATCTTTTTTTGGAGATACTGAGATTTTTGTTCGATTTGCGCTCAAGCACTCAAAAACATCACGACTTTTGTGATATATCACTAGGAGTTTTGGCGTTTCTCCAAATATAAAATCCAATTGAGACAATTACGCAGAAGATTATTGCCCACAAAATAGTTCCTGTTAAGCCAGCAGTTAATGGAGAACCTTCGATTGTCAAAGGTATTTCAAGTTGAGTTTTATTCCCATTTGATTCTTCGATTTTGACATAAGCTGTCCATTCACCTGCATGGTCTACAGTTAGATTAGCAATGTAGTTTCCAGGTTTCTGCGGATTAGACAAAGCAAAAGATTCGAATATATATTCATCACTTGTCCCTAAAATTAACTTTACTGTAGCATCAGAAATTGGTGAGTTGTTAGCAGGTTGGGACAAATCTATACTGAAAAAAATTGTTCCTACAAGAGGAGTAGTAGGGGTTACGGAAATCAATACTGTTTTCCCGTCAACATCACCAGAAAAAATAACCTTTTCAAGGTCAGATCGTTCCTGTGCAGATACAGTACTATCTGATAATAGAATGAAAATCACGCAACAAAATATTGTTAGGATTAATTGATATTTTTGTGTTATGGAAAGTTTTGACAAAGGCTTCTAGTTCAAATTTTTTATTTGCTTTAAGTATTTCTTTTCAATTAATATGCATTAAAAATACTTCAATGGATTAGGTTGGTGGGCCCGGCAGGGTTCGAACCTACGACCAATCGGTTATGAGCCGACCGCTCTACCACTGAGCTACAGGCCCAGTTTATTCAGATTATATAGAGGTGAGTCGCCTGTCAAGTTCAATTTGAAATCTAAGTAGATTTTCTGATAGCTTGAGAGTATTGAGACTGGAGAAGAATATGGCAATATCTAAAAAAGTTCGAGCCGCAGTTGAGCAGGGGTCATGGATTAGGAGAATGTTTGAAGACGGAATCAAGTTGAAAGAAGAATTTGGCTCAGAGAATGTTTTTGATCTGTCTTTAGGTAATCCTGTTATGCAGCCTCCCAAAGAGTTTTATGAAAAACTTACCATGTTGGTTTCTTCACCTAATCCAGGAATGCACAGATATATGCCCAACGCGGGTTATTTTGAAACTAGAAATGCTGTAGCGACGTCACTTGAAAAAGAATTTGATTTCCCCTTTCAAGCCGACGATATTGTAATGACCGTGGGTGCGGGTGGAGCATTGAATGTAATTTTCAAAGCTCTGCTGGATTCTGAAGATGAAGTAGTGATTTTCTCTCCATTTTTTGTAGAATATAGACTCTATGTTGATAATCATGGAGGTAATTGTAGAGTCGTTCCTCCAAGTAGTGACTTTTTGCCAGACGTAGAATCTTTTCAACAATCATTGAACAAACATACAAAAGTTGTATTAATAAATTCTCCTAATAATCCTTCAGGTGTTATGTATCCTAAAGATATTATCGAAGAAATTGTGAATCTGGTTCATGAAGCAGAAGAAAGATTTGATTCAGAAATATATATAGTAAGTGATGAGCCTTACCGAAAAATAATTTTTGATGATCTAGAGTATCCAAACGTTTTTGAGTTGCATAATAGATATATAGTTGCCACTTCGCATTCTAAAGATCTTGCATTACCTGGTGAAAGAATTGGATATATAGCAGTGCATCCAAATATTGATGATAAGACTGAATTGATCGATGCTTTAATTTTTTGCAATAGAAGTCTAGGTTTTGTAAATGCGCCCGCGTTGATGCAGCATGTTGTTGAGTCTTTGCAATCAGTGACGGTTGATGTTGGTGAATATCAAAAGAAGCGCGATTTTTTGTATCCCAAATTGATTAAAATGGGATATAAAGTTGTTAAACCAAATGGGGCTTTTTATATGTTTCCTCGTTCTCCAATCAAAGATGATGTTAAATTCACCGAAGAACTTTTGAATCACAAAGTATTAGTGGTTCCTGGAACGGGATTCGGCCTGCCTGGATATTTTAGATTGTCTTATTGCTTAGAAGATTCAATTTTAGAGGGTTCTCTTTCGGGATTTGAAGCAGCAATTTCTAAATATAGTGATAATTAATCTATAAAGTCTTTCAATCCACTGCCAGTAATTGGTATTAGTACCTTTTCTGATGTCTTGATAGCCCCAGATTTTACTAGTTTGTCGAGTCCTGCTAATGCTGTGGCTGAAGTGGGTTCGCAAAAGACTCCTTCTAATTTGGGTAAATTATAGTACCACTCAAGAATTTCTGACTCCTTAACAGAAATAGCAGATCCTTTGGATTCATTGATAATTCCCAAGACTTCTTTAATTCTCGGGGGCGAATTTACTGAAATACCCCCGGCTATTGATTTATTTGTAGAAGTGTTTTTTTGAATAGGAGTTCCTCCCCAGGCTTCTACGATTGGCATGGTTAGATTTGACTGGATGCAATGTAGTTTTGGAAGTTTCACGTCTGAAGAGAGATATTTTTTAGCCTCAACTAAACCATTCCATGTTCCAGTGAATAATGAGCCATTGCCCACAGGAATAATTATATGATCAGGAAACGTCCTAGAATGATAATCTGAAAGGAGCTCATATCCAAAAGATTTTGTGCCTTCATTGAAAAACGGGCTTAAATTATGTGAAGCGTAGGTTGAATTAGACTTTTGAAAGTATGAACTCGCTTCGTTTGCGACGGTTTCACGAGTTCCCTCTATAGGGTGAATTATGGCTCCATAATTTTTTATTTGATTAATTTTAGCCTTTGGAGCATTGGTGGGGACAAAAATGTGAGCTTCAATGTTTGCTCTTGCGGAATACGCGGCAATTGATGCCCCTGCATTACCTGATGAATCTTCAATTAGACTTCTGACTCCGAAGAATTTTGCAGCTGAAATCATTAAAGAAGCACCACGATCTTTAAAAGATCCAGTTGGGTTTTGAAATTCTAATTTTGCATCAATATGTTCGACTCCGACAAAGTTAGAAATTGATTTGAGCGGAATTATGGAAGTATTCCCCTCATTCAGTGTAACAATGTTTTCGCCAAACAAAGTTTTCAATCTGTATTTTTGCGAGAAATAATTGCTCTGAGGATGTTTGCCTTGATATGGGTAGTTCTCGAATGAAATACTGGATAGTTTTAGCGGGTGATGACACTTATTACAAAATAAATCAGTCATGTTTGGGAAGGATTTTGCTTTGCACTGAGTGCATTCGAAATGTTGAGAGTCGATATTTTTCATTTAATGAACCGATAATGATTATTCAATCCGATATTTAATATCTATAATAAATGATATTCTGGATAAAAACACTTGAGGGCCACTTAAGTGTTTTTATGATGGTATCGTGAATTTTAGGATCTATACTTTTGAATTTTGCATCTTATTTATCTAAAAGGGTTCCCTTTTTTTACGGATGGATTGTTCTAGGGTCCGCAGGTTCTAGTATGGTAGTACGCAATGCTGCTTCAAGCTTGATCTTGGCAATTTTCATGTATCCAATGTCTCAGGATTTAGGTTGGAGTAGGACTCTCCTCGTAGGTGCTGCAAGTTTTGGGGCTTTAGCTTCGTCATTGATAGCCCCATTCATCGGATGGTGTGTTGACAGATTTGGTGCCAGGCCTGTGTTGACTATATGTGTATTTTTGCTAGGCCTAAGCACTTTTTTGACAGGTTGGGCAACAATACCTTTAGTTTTTTATATCACTTTTGGTTTTGCAAGAATTCTTTTTAATAGTCCTATTCAATTGACTTCTACAGTGGTGGTTTCAAGGTGGTTTATTAAGTGGAGAGGTAGGGCAAATGGGATTTTGTTTTTTTGTCATTCTGTTGGGATGACAGCTTTTCCATTATTGGCTTCTATAATCATTGCGATTTATGGTTGGCAGATGGCTTGGCATTTGCTAGGAGTCATTGTTTGGTTTGTATCGTTGATTCCTGTGTATGTTTTGATAGCAGAAACTCCTGAATCGATTTCTTTAAATCCTGATGGTCAAAAAAATATAGAAGAGGATGAATTTGAGAATGATGTTCCTCTGAAGGAAGAAACTTATTGGACACTGTCTGAAGCAATAAATACCTCTACATTATGGAAACTCGCCATTGCCGCTGGGTTATTTTATGTGATTCACGGAGGGATAAATGTTCATATGGCTGCTTATTTTCAAGATATAGGACTTTCATCGACTAGAGCAGCTATTGGAGTTAGTTTGAATGCCGTCTTTACTGGTATTGGTGGACTTATTTTTGGATGGTTGATTGAGCGGATGCGAGAGAAAATTTGCTATATGATCATCGCTTTTATAATGGGTACTTCATCGTTATTGTTTGTATCAATAAATAATTTCACTCAAGCATGGATATATGCCTCAATTTTTGGGGTGGCTTTAGGAGGAATGCTTGTTGTTCCTCCTGTAGCTATTGCTAATTACTTTGGCCGAAAATCTTTAGGCCAAATTCGAGGATTTACAGAGATTTTTGTTTCACTTGGTCAGGCAATCGGTGGAATAGTTTCAGGAGTAATTTTTGACTATCGTAACAATTATGACATAGCATTTTTCGTACTCGCAGTAGTGTCAATCATGGCCTTTATCATTGTTGCAACAAGTTCAAAACCTAAAAAGAGTTCCACCAATTGATAAATTAGCTAGATTTTCCCTATTCCTCTATCCTGAGCCAGGGCCTCTGCCCATTGAATATGGTTGCCATCTGATTAGATTTGTATTAGCTAAAACTGATGGATTGACACATGTTCTAGGCCAGCGACCAGTTAAAACAAGAGAAATTTCTTGCCCTACACGCCTTCTAGTTTCAGGTGCCATACGGTGTGATGCGGATGCTACGTGAGGTGTAAGGATTACATTTTCCATGTGAAGGAGTGGATTCTCAGGGTCAGGCGGTTCTTGTTCTAAAACATCTAGCCCAGCGCCAGCTATCCAACCATTTTCCAGTGCAGAAATTAGTGCCTTTTCATCAACTGTTGGACCACGCCCATTGTTTATAAATAGTGCAGTCGGCTTCATAGATTTAAATTCATTCGTTGACATCATGTGATGCACCTCTTGTGTTGAAGGGGCGTGCATTGAAACGAAGTCTGATCTTCCTAAAAGATCTTCCATACTGCTTACTGGTTCTACTCCATATTCCGTCATCATTAGTTCTTCTATATATGGGTCAAATGCAATCATGTGAACACCGAATGCTTTGGCTCGGATTGCTGTAGCACGTGCAACGTGCCCAAATGAAATAAATCCTAGTGTTTGCCCCCATAGTCTGGGGAACTCTGATAATAGTGGCCTACCTTCAGTCCATCTGCCTGTGCGAACCATGTCATCCATAACGTTGAGTCTTCTGAAAGAAGCGAGTAGAAGCATCATAGTGTGATCAGCAACTTCTTCAATGAAAGTGTCTGGTACGTTGGTGACGGGAATTCCATGATCGGTGGCAGCTGCAATATCCACAGTATCTGCACCAACACTGCCTAATGAAATGATTTTGCAATTATCTAATGATTGAATAATGTTACGGGTGATTTTACGATTTCTTGCAATTAGAGCATCTGCGTCTTTTGCTCCTGCAATAAATTCTTCTTCTGAATTTGCATCAACAACAACGATTTCTGCATCAATTGGATCTAAAGATTGCCTCTCTAGTGTAAATTGTGAGTCTGCAAGGTCAAAAGTAACTCCAGCAGGTTTTTGTGTCACAACTTTAAATTTTGCCATTGCATTCTCCTAAAAAACTTTCTGAGTTGAATTTTCTAATTTGGATATTGTTCTACAGAATTACATTTTAGTCTATAGCGGAAGAAAAACAAATTTTTAAAGAACTTGTTATTTTAATATGACCTAAATAATATGGGGATAATAATTTTACCAATGAGTATTTTGAGTGCAAATCATTTTGAATAGGGGAGTCTAATGGTTAAAAACTTGGACAGAGTCGAAGTGGTAATTATAGGAGCTGGAGCTTCTGGTGGTGCCTTTGCTTGGAGGCTGGCGGATTTAGGTTTTCAAGTAGTTTGTTTAGAACAGGGAGATTGGCTTAAACCATCTGATTACACTACTGATACTCTTGAATGGGAAATTCATAAGCAAACTGACTTTAATGCAAATCCCAATGTTCGGGGATTGAAGTCTGATTATCCTGTGAATGAAGATGATTCGCCTATTTCTCCGTTAATGTATAACGCAGTTGGTGGTAGTACTATTCATTGGACCTCTGTATTTCCCAGATTTCACCCATCCGATTTCCGTGTTCGTTCACTTGATGGAGTTGCAGATGATTGGCCTATATCTTATGAACAATTAGAACCATATTATGATTTAAATGATCGGATGATGGGGGTTTCAGGTGTTTCAGGAAATCCAGCTTATCCTGCTAGATCTTCAAATATAAAATCTCAAATTCCCTTACCCCCACTGCCATTGGGTAAGATTGGTGAGAAGGTGGCGGCTGGATTTGAAAGATTAGGTTGGCATTGGTGGCCTATTGATTTTGCTATAAATTCTGTCTCATATGACGGTCGTCCGGGATGCAATAATTGTGGCCCATGTGAGATGGGTTGTTATATTTCTGCTAAGGCGAGTACTGACGTCACTTATTGGCCTAAGGCTATTTCGCTGGGTGCAAATCTTAGGACAAACTGTAGGGTTCGCGAAATTACCGTTAATAAACAAGGTCTCGCTGATGGAGTGATATTTTATGATGAAAATAATGCTATACAGGAGATTAAGGCAAATATTGTTGTATTGGCGGCAAATGGAATTGGAACTCCCAGAATAATGCTGAATTCAAAATCCTCATTATTTCCTAATGGAATTGCAAACAATAATGATACTGTTGGAAGAAATTTAATGTTTCATCCATTATCCACTGCTATGGGAGTTTTTGATGAAGATTTGGAATCTTTTAAGGGGCCTGTTGCATCGACAGTAGGATCTCATGAGTTTTATGAAACAGATGAAACTAGAGGATTTGTCAGAGGATTTCAAATGGGTGGAACACGTTTCCCATCAACTCCTGTAGCGACTACTTTGGGTATCGGAGATTCGTCAGGTTCCTCTGTGCCATGGGGTAAAAATCATCATGAGATTTTTAAAGAGAGATACGGAAGATGTATAACATATGGAATACTTGGTGAAGACTTGCCAGAACTCCATAATAGAGTAACTCTGGATACCAATTTGTCTGATAATGATGGAATTCCAGCTCCAAAAGTTTCATATACTCTTAGTGAAAACAGTGAAAAGATGATGAATTTTGCAGAAGAAAAGACCAAAGAAGCGATTGAAGCATCAGGTGGGTCAAAAGTCTTTATTGATCACATTACTAGACCATCGGGCTGGCATTTGATGGGTACTGCAAGGATGGGATATGACCCAGAAACATCTGTTGTGAATTCTATTGGACAGACTCATGAGGTTAAAAATTTATATGTAATTGATGGAAGTATTTTTACTACAAGTGCAGCAGTTAATCCTACGACTACAATTCAAGCATTAGCTTTATATGTTGCAGATCAATTAAATAGCAACTCAAGAAATCTTTAATGCTAGGGAGAAGATAATGGGCGATAGTAAAATAGAGGCAATTTTTACTTCCGAACAAAAGGATCTAGTTATATCGATCTTAGATTGCATTATTCCAGTTTCTGATGATATGCCGTCTGCAGGGTCGATAGGAATAGACTTATGGATAGAGACCAGATTGTCATCAGATACTAGCGCTAGAAGGCGATTTTTAGATGGTTTGGCACAATTGCAAATTTCTTCTAATAATCAATACGCATCTAACTTCGAAGAATTGTCTGATTTTGAAAAAGAGAATGTACTGGTTTATATTGAAAAGAGATTTCCTGTATTTTTTACATTTTTGGTACGTCAAACCTTTAATGGATATTATATTTGTCCAGATGTTCAGAAATTACTGTCAAATCATTCGCACGCACCTCAGCCTATCGGATATGAATTGGAAGCGTGGGATTTGGGAAAACTTAAAAACGTCCTGAATCGAGGTCAAAAATTTCGTCAAACATAGATAAATTTTTTGGAGGAATCTATTATGCTTAGATTAGTGTCAGAAGAAATCGATAATTATTCTATCAACCATACTTCAAAATTGCCTGATTATCTTAACGAATTAATTGAAGTAACAAAAAATACGTCAGAGTCTTATCAAATGATTAGTGGGCCTATTGAGGGCTCGTTATTGCAGATGTTAGTTTGGGCGACTAATGCCAAGAGAGTTTTAGAATTGGGTCTTTTTACTGGTTTCAGTGCTCAAATGATGGCTGATGCTTTGCCAGAAGATGGCGAACTTATTTCTTGTGATATCGAACCTGATACTACAAAATTGGCTAAGGACTTTTTTAAGAAAAGTCCGAATGGACATAAAATCAAGGTTGAATTAGCTCCTGCATTAGAAACATTAGAAACATTGGAGGGCGTTTTCGATGTGATTTTTATTGACGCTGATAAAGAACCGTATGTAGAGTATTATGAGGCCGCACTTCCATTGCTGGCTCCACATGGGATAATGGCGGTCGATAATGTTTTATGGAGTGGTCGGGTATTGGATGATTCTGAACCAAATCCATTACGACGGTTTAATGAACATATTTTAAATGATAATCGTGTAAAACATGTTTTATTACCAGTACGTGATGGAATCATGTTGGTCAGGTGGGGAAAATAAATTTGGCTATCAAAAAGTTTCTTTTTACAAAATATGATTATTCTATAAACCGTCAAATCCCCTGGTTTCGTGACTACTTATTATTTTCAGTAATCTTGGTAGTCTTAGGCCTGGATTTCTTCAGCAAGTATTTTATTTCAAGAACATTCTTCCTTGGTGAATCTTGGCCTGTAGAAGGATTTTTCAGAATCACATACCATACAAATTCCGGTACTGCATTCGGGTTATTACAAAGTGCTACGACATTTTTGATAATTGCTTCTGTGTTTGCCATAGTCTTTTTGATTTATTTCTACAGGAAATATGCAATGAATGATAATTTGTTGCGAATATCTATTGGAATGCTTTTAGGAGGGGCATTAGGTAATCTTTGGGGAAGAGTGACTCAGGGTAAAGTAGTTGATTTTTTTGATGTGGGGCCATGGCCAATATTTAATGTTGCTGATTCTGCCATTTCAGTAGGGATTACAATCTTGGTGATTAAATTCGTTCTTAATGAATTTTTGTCCTCTTCTAAAAACCATGTTGCAGATGGATAAATATTTAATATGACAGATTTTTCTCTATTGGTCGAAGAAACTGGAAACCGTTTAGATACTTATATTGCTGAGAAATGTGATGACCTTTCACGTTCTGAAATTCAAAGATTAATTTCTAATCGAAAAGTCTTGTTAGATGGATTGCACAGTAAGGCATCTATGAAGGTGGTCAAGGGGCAAACAATCAAAGTTTCCCCATCTCTAGAGGTGCGATCCTCACATATGCCTCAAGAAATTCCACTTGAAGTGATTTTTGATGATCCTGATATTGTTGTTATTAACAAACCTCATGGTCTAGTTGTTCACCCTGGCCCAGGTCATCCGGATAGGACTCTTGTTAATGCGGTCCTTTCAATGCTTGATCAATCGCAATCTGATTTTCAAAGTAATAGACCAGGAATAGTGCATAGGCTTGATAAAGATACAAGTGGATTGATAATTGTTGCAAAGAACAATAAAGCTCACGAATTTATTTCATCGCAGATCAAATCTAGAAATGTTAAAAAGACATATACTGCGTTGGTCCACGGAGTTCCAAAATCTTCTGAAGCGTACATTGAAGCGCCTCTTGGAAGGCACCCAAATTTCCGCAAGAAAATGGCGATACTATCAAATGGTAAAATTGCTAAGACATTTTATCGAATAGTGGAAGCGTTTGACGATTGTTCATTATTAGAAATTGATTTAATCACCGGCCGCACCCATCAAATCAGGGTTCATCTTGCCTCAATTGGGCATCCTGTTGTGTCGGACGATTTGTATGGATCAACTATGTCTGTTCTTGGGAGGCAATTTTTGCATGCGTCAAGGCTTGAGTTTAAGTTGCCGAGAAATGGAGATTTAGTTAAATTGTACTGTGATTTACCTAGTGACCTGAGCTTGTTTTTAGATAAAATCAGTTCGAACGGGAAGATTAAGGATATGATTATTTAATGAATACTTTTGATGCAAAGAATCCTGAAGTGAGAGTGAGATTTGCTCCCAGTCCTACAGGAGATCCTCATGTAGGTAATGTGAGGACTGCTATTTTTACTTGGTTGTTTGCCAAAAACAATTCTGGAAAATTCATTTTAAGGATTGAGGACACTGATCAATCAAGAAAAATCCCGGGTTCAGTTGAAAGAATTTTTGATACTCTTACTTGGATGGGACTCGACTGGGATGAGGGCCCAGATTTGGGTGGTCCGTTTCAGCCCTATATTCAATCTGAGCGATTGAATATATATTCTTTTTATTCTGAAAAATTAATTGAAACAGGGCACGCATATAAATGTTTTTGTTCTACTGAACGATTACAAGAACTTCGAAACAACAATAAGAAAAATCCTGATTTCACCGGGTATGACCGGAAATGTAGAGATTTAGATAATTCTGATGTAAAAATTTCTAATCAAAAAGACTATGTTGTGCGTTTTGCGATGCCCAAAGATGGGTTAACAGATTTTAATGATTTGATCCGTGGAGATCTTTCATTTGAGAATCGTCTTCAGGGAGATTTTGTGATTTTAAAATCAGATGGATTTCCCACTTATCATCTGGCTCATATTGTAGATGATTATAAAATGGAAATTTCTCATGTGATTAGATCTGAAGAATGGTTGTCTAGTGTTCCAAAACACATTCAAATTTATAAAGCATTCGGCTGGGGAATGCCTTATTTAGCCCATTTGCCAACAATCAATGCGCCGGATAAAACCAAACTCAGTAAAAGGCATGGTGCAACATCCGCACTTGAATTCAGAGAATTAGGATATTTACCACATTCTTTGTTTAATTTCTTAAGTCTACTTGGGTGGTCTTTGGATGGATCGACAGAGTTGTTTTCTATTAAAGATTTGGTGGAAAAGTTTTCATTGGCACGTGTTTCAAAATCGCCAGCTATTTTTGATATTGAGAAATTAAACTGGATGAATGGACACTACATTAGGCAACTTGCTGACAATCAATTGGCAGATTATCTGATTTCTTATTGGGAACAACATAATCCAGAGTTTTTATCAGGTAAACCCGACAAACAGCTTGTTTCTAAAATTGTTCCGCTGATCCGAGATCGATTAAAAACATTAGCAGATGCTGCTCCGCTGGTTCCATTTTTTTTCCAAGATGATTTTCCGTATGAAGTATCTGAACTCATTCAATCGGGTTTAAGTGAGTCTGACACTCAAAATATTTTGAAGTTAATATTGGAAAAATTTAGCCAAGTAAATTCATTTGATTCAGAATTCTTGGAAATTGAATTGAGGGCATTGGCAAAATCTTCAGGTTATAAAGTTGGCCAACTGTTAGGAGTGATTCGTGTTGCCACAAGTGGCTTGAAAGTTTCCCCTCCATTATTCGGGAGTTTAGAAATCCTTGGGAAAGATAGGGTGATTTCAGATATACAAAGAGCTGAAAAAATGATTTCAAAGTCAAATTGATTTTAAGTGGAAGTTGTTAAATTGTTTTTCCACATTGATTCTAAATCAGATATGGACAAATTGATTAGATCACCTATGTTGAAGTTTTTACCTGTTACTTTTCCTAATGTTGTATAAGGTAGGTTGATTGAATCGCAGTATCTCCGAAGGATTCCAGAATTCCCCTGAGATGTAGAAACAACAATCCTTGATTGCTCTTCTCCAAAAAATGCGGCGTCCCATCGTTTTGGTAAATTAAAATCGAAATTGAAACCTATATTTCCTTCTATACATGCTTCTGCTAAGGCAACTATTAATCCGCCATCTGAACAGTCATGTGCGGAATTAAGGCTTCCATTTTTTATGAGGTCCCGGCAAGCATTTTGAACTTGTGATTCCAAGTCTAAATTTATACTGATTTTCCCTGCGACTATCCCATGGATTATTTTAAGATACTCGCTTCCGGATAATGAAGATGGGTCGTTAGAAAGTTCGTCAGAACCTAATAAAAACACGATATCTCCTTCATTTTTAAATCCAATTTGCGTAGTTAAATTGGCATCATCAATTATTCCTAAAGCTCCAATAATAGGTGTGGGATTAATAGCACTTCCATCAGATTCGTTATATAAGCTTACATTTCCACTAACGACAGGAGCTTCAAAGACTTTTGACGCTGCTGCGATTCCTTTAATACATTCTTCCAATTGGTAATAAATTTCTGGTTTCTCAGGATTCCCAAAATTTAAACAATCTGTCAAAGCGATTGGTTGTGCTCCACTGCATGATAAGTTTCTGCATGCTTCTGCTACAGCAATTTTCCCTCCTTCAAATGGGTCAAGCCAACAGTATCTACCGTTTCCATCAGTTGTTAATGCGATTGCGCGAGTAGTACCCTTTATCCGTAGCACTGCTGCGTCATGACCTGGTTTCAGCACTGTATTGGTTTGTACTTGATGATCGTACTGTTGGAAGACAGATTCTTTTGATGCGATATTTGGGGATGACAGTATTTTTTCAAGGATAGAGGAGGGAGTAGCCATTGGGATTTCCAGGGTAGTAAAATTAAATTTGTGAGCAGATTCAATCCATTTCGGTTGTATGGCTTGGAGTCTATATTCTGGAGGAGAGGTCAAAAATTTTATTGGAACATCACAATCTATGTGTCCATGATTTGAAATTCTGACATTTCCCGTATCTGTTACTTTGCCTATTTCAGTTATTTGCAATCCCCATTTTTTGAAAATGGATGTTAATTTTGGGAGATGCTTTGGTTCAGAGAAAAGTAGCATCCTTTCCTGAGATTCTGACAACATAATTTCGTATGGTGTCATATTTTTTTCTCTACAGGGTACCTGGTTAATGTCTATATCTAATCCACAGTTACTTTTTGCAGCAGCTTCTATTGCTGCACTTGTTAGTCCTGCGGCACCCAAATCTTGCATCCCATCTAGACAATTTGTTGAGGAAGCTTCTAGGCAAGCTTCAATTAATATCTTTTCCAAAAATGGGTTTCCGACTTGTACTGAAGCTCTTTGTTCTTGGTCACCTTCGAAAGATTGGGATGCTAGGCCGGATGCACCATGTATCCCATCTTTACCTGTTTCTGCTCCAACTAAAATTATTGAATTTCCGGGTTTTCCTGCGGACGCACTTTCTAACTCTTCGTGCTTTAATAATCCCACACACATTGCGTTGACTAATGGGTTTGAATTATATGAATCATCGAAGATAGTTTCGCCTCCTACGTTTGGTATTCCAATACAATTTCCGTATCCTGAAATCCCGGAAACAACACCTTCGAACAAATATTGATTTTGAGGTTTTTCGAGTGAACCAAATCTTAGTGAATTCATCAATGCGATTGGACGAGCTCCCATCGCAAAAATATCTCTAACTATTCCTCCAATTCCAGTAGCTGCGCCTTCATATGGCTCTACAGCACTTGGATGATTATGTGATTCGATTTTGAAAGCGATCGCGAATTCATCTCCTATATCAATTACTCCAGCATTCTCCTCCCCAGGTTTGACAAGGAGTCTTTTACTATCACTTCCGAGCATCCTAAGGAGAGGTTTGGAATGTTTGTAACCACAATGCTCGCTCCAAAGGGATCCAAATAAGCCTAATTCTAAAGGGTTTGGTTCTCTCCCTAGCATTTGAATGATTGTAGAGAATTCAGATTTCTTCAGTGCCAGCTCATTTAGCATTTCGTCTGTAATGATTGACATATTTTCTCCGAGACTAAAATTTGAACTATTAGTGACCTTACGAGGATGCAATTTTAGAAAATTGGATCACACTTTCAAAAAGTAGTTTTCCGTCAGTGTTTCCTAATATTGGATCGCAGCATCTTTCAGGGTGTGGCATCATTCCTAATACATTCCCATGTTGGTTAATTATTCCTGCAATATTATTTATAGATCCATTTGGGTTGGAGTTTTCATCTACAACCCCTTCTGGAGAACAATATCTAA
>CAZWTJ010000012.1:0-27961 GCA_964637555.1 uncultured Dehalococcoidia bacterium
GGGTAGCGGTGTGGCTGTCGGTGGTAGCGGAGTAGCTGTCGATGGTACCGGTGTAGGTATGATTGTAGATTCTATTACCTGAGCTGCTTTGGCTGGTACTGGTTCAGTTGAGGTAGAAGTAGTATCTTCACCACCGCAAGAAATAATACCAATTAATGCTAATCCCAATATCCCTGATAGGAGTAATTTGCTAACCTTCATTAATTTGCACCTTATCTATTTTAGGAATATCGGATTTCTCAAATGTATCATTTCGTAGCTGGAAAGATGGAGGCGACGGGCGGATTCGAACCGCCGAATAAAGGTTTTGCAGACCTCTGCCTTAAACCACTTGGCTACGTCGCCTCATATTTGGTGCCGAGGAGGAGACTCGAACTCCTACAGCTTTGCAGCCACAGCGCCCTCAACGCTGCGTGTCTACCAATTCCACCACCTCGGCAGATAGTATACTTCAAAATAATCTAACTTTCGATTACATAGCTTTGGGATTATATCTAAGGTAAATGTCGATTGTCTACAAAATGTTTTTCGATCCAGTTGCGAGTTTTAGATTGATTAGATTTAGTATCCCCAATATAATTCTATCTAACTTAATGAAGGTGCGAAGATGAAAAAGAATAATTTTATTACTAACGAAACTATAGATATTTTGAAAGAGATTCCAACTCAAACATTAATTGATGCTTTGTGGGTCAAAGACTGGCCACAAGGATTTATTGAAGGTGCTTTACCATTGCAGTTAGGTCAAAGGATGGCAGGTAGAGCTGTAACTCTTCGATTTGTGCCCCATAGGCCTGATATAGTCGAAGATAAACCCAAAGGAGTAGATTCGGCAGAATATGTGGCAATTGAGCTATGTGGTCCGTATGAGATTTTGGTTGTCGATGCGCTAAGGTGGCAATACAGTTCAATAGGCGGAGATATAAAGTTTTTGAGGATGCACCAATTAAAAGCAGGTGGGTTGGTAACTGATGGGGGAGTTAGGGACAGTATTTCATTAAAAGAATACGGATTTCCTGTTTATTCTGCTAGTACTACGGCAAAACAAGGCCCTGGAGAATTCTGGCCTTGGCAGGTCAATGATGCAATTCAGTGTGGAGGTGTTCTCGTAAGGCCTGGTGATGTTGTTGTTGGAGATGATGATGGAGTAGTAGTAGTCCCACAATCCATGGTTCATGAAGTAATTCAGATTGCTCGAGAACGGGAAGAGGTTGAAGAAGTAGTCAAAAGGCAACTTGAAATTGAGAATTGTTCACCAGGTAAATATTATCCTTTTAATGATGCAACTTGGGAATTATTCCGAAGTGAAAAAGACAAGGATTAACAAATGGAAATGGAAAAAAATGTGCAGATTTTGCTTGCATCTAGGCCCGATGGTTATCCAAAAGAATCGGATTTTCAGGTAATTGAGTCTGAGATTCCTAAGCCCTTAGAAGGTGAAGTGTTGATAAAAGTTTTATGGCTCTCTTTAGATCCTTATATGAGGGGCAGAATGCGTGATGAAGAATCTTATGCGACTCCTGTGGCTATCGGAGATGTAATCGTAGGCGGAGCTGTAGGAGTAGTAGTTAATTCTAGAACACCTGCATTAAAGCCAGGAGATTATGTTGAAGGTAATTTGGGATGGCAATCATATGCTGTTTCAGATCCAAGATTTCTTAGGGTGGTTGATCCTTCAATTGCTCCTGTAAATACAGCATTAGGGGTTTTAGGAATGCCATCAATGACAGCATATTTTGGGTTGTTGGATGTTGGTAAGCCTTCTCCTGGTGAGACCGTGGTTGTATCTGCAGCCTCGGGAGCTGTAGGTCAAATTGTTGGACAGATAGCAAAAATTATGGGTTGTCGAGTTGTCGGAATAGTAGGTAGTGAAAACAAAAAATCTTACATCATTGATGATCTAGGATTTGATTACGCTATAAATTACAAAACATCTAATATGTACGAAGAATTGCAAATAGCTTGCCCAGATGGCATCGATGTATATTTTGATAATGTAGGCGGTACAATCACCGATTTTGTTTTAGAACAGATAAATGTGGGAGCTCGGATCTCTGTTTGTGGACAAATTTCTCAATATAATCTTCAAAAGCCTGAATTGGCGAAGAGGAATATGTGGATTCTAATTAGGAAACAGGCTGTTATGCAGGGATTCTTAGTATTTCAATTTGCAAATAGACATGAAGAAGCTAGGAAAAGAATAGCCAACTGGATTGATGAAGGTAAGATAAAATATAAAGAAGATGTAGTTGATTCTCTTGAGAATGCGCCCAAAGCATTCATAGGAATGTTTTATGGAGAAAATTTCGGGAAACTTCTCGTTAGAGTATCAGAATAACTAATCCAACCTTTTTGAATTGGCAGGAGCGGCAGGATTCGAACCCGCGACCTGTGGTTTTGGAGACCACTGCTCTTCCAGCTAAGCTACGCTCCTACACTACAGTTAATTTTATCATGCCGTAGAGATTACTACACTACTTTTGCTGATTCTTATGATTGCAATTATGTGTATTCTTGAACAATACGAATTGTGTGTACGTATCAGGTTTTCATACAATTAGGTTTTTGATCGTATTACGTTGAAGGTATTTTTCGGAATTCTGAATATTTTGGATGGTTGTAGAAATCTTCTAAGTTTATTCGTTCCCCATGAAGCTTGTTCGAAGCATTTGCAGCTAATACTGCAGATAAAGAGTTTATGCTGTTTTGAAATGAAGTTAAACGTAAAGTTGGATTGTTAGTAGCAATAGATTCTGCGAATGCTTTAGATATCTCAAAAGTATTTTGTTTTCCCATTGGTTCTAGATGCGGCCCCGTTGCCAATACAGTTCGGGTGTTAGATTTTATGGATGGATCATATTTACCGTAGGCGACTAAGTCTTCTTCAAATTTTAATAATGAATGTGTTGTTAAAATATAATCAAAACGTTCGTGATACATGACATTCGCAGGACGAATAAATATTAAATTTGCAATACCACCATTATTGAAGCCATAAGTTACATGATATGCAATTGGGTTGTTTCCTTCATCCTGATGCAGGTTTTGTGGTCTTTCGGTGTACGCTGATTGGACCCATTTTATGTCATCATTTGTCCAAAATCTCATTAAGTCAGTTTGGTGAATTCCTGCCTCAACCATAGATGTTCCTGACCATAATCTATTCGCTGTCCAAATCCTATTTTCAGGCCCCCCCAGTTTTTCAGTATGAGTATACTTTGTTCCATGAGCTTCAATTCCACCGCCGTTAAACATTGTAATAGATGCGACCCATTTATCAGATAGATATGACTTGACTTCTTGATACCATGGGTCGTATCTCATTTGAAACCCAACAATAGAGTTCACATTGTTTTTCTGTATAGCTTCTGCCATATCTTTTACTTGATCGAGGAACAATGATTGTGGTTTTTCTGCAAAAATAGAAATTCCTTTTTTTGCAGTTTGAACAATTTCGTTTTGATGTTGATTGGGTGGGATGGAGAACCATACTGCATCGACGTCATCAATCTTTAGAAATTCTTGAAAGTCAGTATATAAATGATAATCTCTTTGTGAATACTTTGGTATTTTGTTCTGGATATTCGATTCTAATAAGTTGTCTCCGAAAGGATCAATTAGTGCTTGAATTTTAACCACTTCTTGATCTTGGAGTTCGACGAGATTTTCTAGATGTTGTAGACCTCGCTGACCTATTCCAACAATTGCGACTTTCAATGGTGTTGACATAAGAACTCCTTGAAGATTTTGTGTATATTCCGTAGTGAGGCCACCTGTAAGCCGAGTTCTGTTCCTCGATTTCTCAAGGCGGCGACCATCTATCTAGCCCAAAAGTTACCCTTTGGGTCAAGCGGCCAACCCGGAGTATAGATTCATATATGAACTCCATTTAACTGGAACCGGATTCCTATTTACTCCAATTAGGCCTTGCACCAGATGGGGTTTACCATGCCTCAAATGTCTCCATTTGAGCGGTGAGCTCTTACCTCTCCATTTCACCCTTACCTTTCGGCGGTATATTTTCTGTGGCACTTTCCGTCGGGTTACCCCGCCCCGTCGTTAACGGGCATCCTATCCGGAGGAGCTCGGACTTTCCTCCACAAACATATATTTATGGCGGTCGCCCAGTGACCTCGAATCTACGGATCAGGATTATAGCACATCTATATTTAGGAAAAAATTAAATTATTAGTTCAACTGATTCGTCTTTTACAAAAATTTTTTCAATATGCTCTTTTAAGAATATTTGTTGTGATTCGACGTCCAATGTATCCCAATCACTAAATATTTTAGAAATGTCAGATGAATTAATTGAATTATTCAACCCGGATCTTGCATTATCAAGATGATTTAGATACTCGGACATAATTTCTAAAGTCATTTCACCATTAGCAGTTCGTCTAACACTTTGTATAAATCTTCTTTCAGCTGCTCCAATCCTGTCCATCCAAATTGATTTCACAGTATCGATATTTCGAACCTCTCTCTGAGTCGAGTTCACACTATTTGATGAAAGAGATATTTTAAGCTGATCTAATACAGTGGTTTCAAGTCTGGTAGAACGCCATGTATGGTAAGAGCATACGCTTTGATTGTTTCGTGATTGACACTGATAATATCTATAAGTCTTGTAGGATCTGTTTCCATTTTTCAATTTCCAGGATTGTCTTTTTGTGGAACCCATCATTTTGTTTCCACAAGATTCACAAAAAATTAATCCTGAAAGTAAAAATGGTTTTGATGCGGAAATTCGCCCGATGGGCCTGCGTTGCCACGTTTGATCACGTGCTTGTCTAAATAGTTCTTCGGGAATAATTGGAGTATGTTGAAGAGGCATTTTCATTCCGAATCGTGAATAGGTTCCTATATACGCTGAATTTCTTAAAATATCTCTAATGGTGACTACATTCCAATTTCGGCCTTTTTTGGTGAATATATTTCTGTCATTCAAGTGCTTTGCTATAAGCCTTAATCCTAACTTGTCACTTGTGTATAGACGATAGATTAGTTCTACTACTTTGGCTTCGGTTGGAACAATTTCTAATTTTTTTTGATCTGATATTTTGTACCCGTATGGTGGGCGGCCTAATGCTTGGGCTTCGGAAGCCTTTTTTTGCATGGATTGTTTGATCTTGTTGCTACCAGAATTTGATTTTTTCCCAGATAGAGGGAAGAATTTCAAAGCATTTTGGATTGGGTCAGGACATTCATTGTCCATACACCTAACTTTTGATCCAGTTTGATTACAGTCCAGGATTCTTCGAATCGCAGATTCTAGTGTTTGCCCAAAATGGGTGGCATCAGGAATAAAAACTATAAAAGTATATTGGGAGTCTTCTAGGAATCTTTTCATCCGATCGTATTCACTATTTGGATCATCTAAATTCTGATCCAGAAAAATCCCATAAGGAGAGTACTCGTCATAATCGTGATGACCAAATTTGCAAAATTGTTCGAATTCTAAAAACATTTTATCTGGATCAGAATCGTTTTTGGAATTCGAATAATAACCAATTGCTCGCATGGTAACCTACGGCTTGTACAGAATTAATTTGCAACTATTGCATTGAATAATTTCATTGATTCTATTCAATCTTTGTACCACGTGTTGCGGTTGAGATACCCGGCATTCACCACAAATATTCTGAGCTTTATCAAATACTGAAATAGCTTTAGATTTTGTTTGAGCAAAGATTTTTTCATAAAGAAAAAGGATATCTTTAGGTAAAGAATTTCCCATTTCTTGGCGAGAGGATTCAAGGGATTCTAATTTTTTTTCGGATTGAACTTGTTTCGTTTTCAATTCTTCTGACAATGTTGAATGGGAAGCTTCTAGTTTTGGTAGTCTAGAAATAAAAGTATCCTGAACTGATTCGAATTTATCAAGTTTTTCGAGGACTTCTAATAGTTCATCTTGGCATTCACTTAATTGCATTTTAGTGTTGTTAATTTCTTCTTGTACCGCTGCGAATTCCTTGTTGTTTCTAACCGATGTAAACCGTTCATCTAGAGATTTAATTCGATCATTTAATTCAACCTCTAGCAATTCAGTTGATCTGCGCTTGAGAATTAATTTTTTTACTGCTGTCTCGATTGTTAGTAATTGTGATTTGCAATCATCTATGGATGATGTGTCATTGATTTGAAAAGTTATTCGTTCTAATAATTCTCGATTACTTAGTATCATTAGATCGATCTTTTGCAACTCATTCAACTCGAATGCAATTGTCATCGTTACCTCGTATAATTAAAGTAAATGATCGAAAAAGCTTAAATTAACTTATGTGCCTACATACTATCAGTTTGGACTAGTATTTTCAGTAAGCAAATCAATTTCTAGGCAAGGTGTTTTATGGGTCGTCAAAATTGGTACTATGGGAACCATCCCCCTGCATGTACGTGTGTTAAATGTAATGAAGGGAAAGTTCGTCATCAATCCATCCCCCAGCAGCTGCTTTTTATCGTAGTTAAATTTCTTAGAAGGTTATTTTTTGGGTCTAATGCAAAATAAATATTTTTGCTAATTATTTATAAGTTAAAGAAGTGAAACGTCTAGTGCAAGAAGTACAAGATTTTGTTTATGTGTTAGTCACAAATACTGGTAATGGTTCTAACGAACCAGATTATTTGGCTGTAGTAGATACTAACCCAGAATCAGAGCATTATAATTCTGTCATTCACAAAGTGAAAATGTACTATGTAAATGATGAAATACATCGTATCTCTCCCTATTATAATTCGTCCACAGTGGATTCCAGTTCCAATAGTTTGACAAATTTACTTGTTACGGGAATAGCATCTTCTAGAATATATTTTCTAGAAACGAAAAATGATTTTTCAAAACCTGAAATCGCTGCTGTTATTGAACCAGATAAATTGATTAAGGAAACTCGCTTTTCAGTTCCAATTAAGGCCTTACAAGTGAATGAAGATATCATAATTGTTTCTATGCTGGGGAGTGAAAATAAAGATGGTTCAGGAGGATTTGCAGTGATTGATGCAAAAACCTTGGATGTACTTGGTAGATGGGAAAGTGAAAATCCTATTACATCTTTCAATTATGATTTTTCAATAAATAAAAACCATTCTGAATTAATAACAGGTGATTTTTGTAGTCCAAACGTTTTTAGAGGGTCTCTCAAAAATCAAGATTTGATTGATGGGAAATATGGAACCAGGGTGCATATTTGGGATTTCAGCACACGCCAATATTTGGAGAGTATTGATTTGGGATATGACGGGTTGTTGCCTTTGAATGTTCAATGGTTGAACAATTCTGATAATCAAGGTTTAATTACCTCAGCTTTGTCGGGAAATATTTGGCATTTATTTAATACAAATGATCAGTGGCAAGCTGAAAAAATCGCAGGCCAATTTGAATCATTAGTTTTCGATGAATTGACATACACCGATATTTCTATGGCTACATCACATGCTATCTCACTGAATGATCGATTTTTATATGTTGCTGAATGGCTTAAGGGTAGGATACGTCAGTACGACATTAGTGAAATTGAAAACACGAATCTAATTGCAGATTTGAAAATCATTAATCGTAATTCTAAAAACCCAAATCAAAATTTCATTGCAGGTCCTAGCATTATTAGGCTAAACAATGATGGAACAAGATTGTACGCAAGTAGCTCTTTTGTGAATTCATGGGATAAGCAATTTTTCGCAAATAAAGGAACGTGGCTAATCAGAATGAATGCCCATCCAGAAACTGGAGAGTTGGAATTAGATGACTCGCTTTACCTTGATTTTTCCCCTGGGAAAAGTGGAGATATTTTTCTTCCATAGATGAATTTTCCTCATCTCTAAGCATTTTCGTAATTTGAATACTTTTGAATTGATATTAATCAAATTGCCACTTATACTCCAATAAGAACAAAAAATTTCGCCAACGTAGCTCAGTCGGTAGAGCAGCGCTTTCGTAAAGCGCAGGTCGTGGGTTCGATCCCCTCCGTTGGCTCCAAAAATATAATGAGATTTAAGGAGAAAATCATGTCATTTAATGGACTTGGAATGAGTTTGGGTAATTTATCAAGGTTGTCTGACTCCAAAACTTTTTCAATCAGTGCTGAAAATCCTACTGGTGCAAAGGGTAAAGGAGGAATGGCTCCTCCAGCCCCAAATGGTGCGGCTCGTGATTTAGGATTAGGATGGAAATGTAATCCTAATGTAACAATTCCTGCCAATGAAACAGTTGTTATAGCGGATATTCAAGATAGTGGTGCCATTCAAAGTATGTGGATTACTGGCCGAATCGTTAGTAGAGATTCAATATTAAGAATTTATTGGGATAATCAAGAACACCCTTCTGTAGAATGTCCTTTACCTGATTTTTTTGCTTCACCTTGGGCCATGCAAGACTGGACTAATGTGACTTCGGGTCCTTTTGCTCCTGTAAATTCTCTTCCAGTATCCGTTAATCCTAATCGAGGGATGAATTGTTTTTGGGAGATGCCATTTAGAGAGCGTTGTCTGATCACAATAGAGAACACTCATCCTCGGTTGGATTCAGTGTGTTTTTATCAAATTAATTTTATGACTACTGAAGTGCCTGATGACCTTGCTTATTTTCATGCTCAATTTCGGAGATCTAATCCTCTGCCATTCGGAGAACCTTTCACAATAGTTGATGGTATAAAAGGTAAAGGGCATTTTGTTGGAACGTCTCAAGGTTGGGGAATAAACAATAACAGGTGGTGGGGAGAAGGTGAAATTAAATTTTTCATGGATGGCGATGGTGAATTCCCGACAATTTGTGGTACTGGCTTAGAAGATTATTTTGGAGGAGCTTACGACTGGGATGTAGATGGCAAATATGTTACTTACACAACTCCATTTTTAGGCATGCACCAAGTGTTAAAACCAGATGGGTATTATACTGCTCAACACAGGCATGCGATGTACAGATGGCATGTAATGGATCCCATCAGATTTGACAATGATTTGAAAGTTACGATTCAATCGCTTGGATGGCATTCTAGAGAACATTCTGAATGGCCAGATGAAAGAAGATACATGCATGGCCAGCATGACATTAATTCTGTGGCATTTTGGTACCAGACTTTACCGTCTGTGGAATTCCCTGAAATTCCTGACAGGGATTATCTGGAAATTGGTTAAAAGTGAGTAGAAAACGTATGATATATTTGATGTGTTGGAGGAAATTAATTAAGTATGAGTGAACATGATGTTCTAATAATAGGAGCTGGTCTTGCAGGCATGAGAGCTGCGCTGGCAGCCAGGGATAATGGTGTAGATGTTGCAGTTGTAAGTAAAGTTCATCCTGTGCGAAGTCATTCAAATGCAGCTCAAGGGGGAATTAATGCGGCCCTTACTGACCGTGGAGACGATTGGAAAGACCATGCTTATGACACTATCAAAGGTAGTGATTATTTAGGCGACCAGGATGCTATTGAGATAATGTGCAGGGAAGCCGGTGATGAAATTATCCAAATGGAGCATATGGGTGTTATTTTCAACCGAGACGAGTCTGGTCATCTTGGAACTAGAGCATTTGGAGGTCAAAGACAAGCACGAACATTTTTTGTAGCTGATTTTACTGGCCAAGCATTGCTTCATGTTCTCTATGAACAAATTATTAAATCTAATGTACGTGTTTACGAAGAATGGTTTGCGTTATCTCTAATAATTGAAGAAGGAAAATGTTGTGGTGCAGTACTAATGGATATTGCATCGGGTAGAATTGAAGTGGTTAGAGCAAAATCTGTGATCTTAGCCACTGGGGGCCTAGGCAGGGTGTTTGAACCTAGTACGAATGCTTTGATTTGCACTGGAGATGGCATTGCTATGGCTTATAAGGCCGGTGCAGCGTTGATGGACATGGAAATGGTGCAGTATCATCCGACCACCTTGGCAGGCAGTGGAGTTTTAATTTCCGAGGGCGCTAGGGGAGAAGGTGCTCATTTGCTTAATTCTGAAGGTGAAAGATTCATGGAACGATACGCACCTAATATGATGGAATTAGCTTCCCGAGATGTGGTCTCTAGATCTGAACAAAAAGAGATTGATGCTGGTAGGGGAGTAAATGGAACAGTTTTTCTAGATTGCAGACATTTGGGTGAACAAATAATCAAAGAGAGGTTAACTCAGATTGCAGAGATCGCTAGAGATTTTGCAAATGTTGATATTTATTCTGAACCTATTCCAATTCGACCAGGTATGCACTATCAGATGGGGGGAGTGAAAACTGACATACACGGTCAGACAACCGTTGCTGGTTTATATGCTGCTGCTGAGGCGGCTTGCGTCAGTGTACATGGAGGCAATAGACTGGGTGCAAATTCGTTACTTGATACTTTAGTTTTTGGTAGAAGATCGGGAGAGCACGCATCGGAATTGTCAAAGGGAATTCTACACACTGAGATTTCACAAGAAAATATTGATACTGAAACAAAAAGGATTCAAAACTTTTTGAATAATGATGTCTCAAATGGCTTGTTTGGTTCAATGCGTCAAGATATGGGTAGTATTATGAACAAACATTTGGCAGTTTTTCGTGATCAAAATGGTATGGAAGAAGCTTTGTCCCAGATAAGAAGTTTAAAGGAAGATTATTTAAAAATCGGTGTACATGACAAATCCAAAACCTTTAATACCAACCTTTTGTTTACTTTGGAATTGGGTGGAATGATAGAGTGTGCCGAGGCAATTTGCATTAGTGCATTAGAAAGAGAAGAAAGTAGAGGGGCTCATACACGAACTGATTTTCCTGAACGGGATGATGAAAATTGGCTTAAGCATATTTTAGTTCAACAAACATCTGAAGGCCCAATTACTGAACATTCCCCCGTCAAAATTACCGACTGGGAACCTCAAATACGATCTTATTAATAGGAATATTTTATGCCGTTACCAATTACTTTGAATGTAAAAAGATTTAATCCTGATTCTGAGCAAGACTCCTACATTCAAGAATATCAACTAGATGTTGATGAAAGTGATACTGTACTGGATTCTTTGATTCATATCAGAGAGGAAATTGACGGAACTCTTACTTTTAGGTGCTCTTGTAGAAGTGCTATTTGTGGATCATGTGCGATGAGAATAGATGGGAAAGCTGGCTTAGCATGTAATACTAAGATTTCGGATTTAGTTTCAGGCCAGAAAACTTCAATCGATGTTGAGCCTGCAGGTAATATGCCAGTAATCAAAGATTTAGTAGTTGAATTTGATGTTTTTTGGAAGAAAATAAGGCAAGTTAGTCCGTGGCTTAAGCATTTTGCTATGCCACCAAAATCTGAGCATCTGGTGCCTAACGAGAATATGCTACATCTTGCCGGTGTTATGAACTGTATTATGTGTGGCGCATGTGTTTCTGATTGTACCTCTTTGGAAGTGAATTCCGATTTTGTTGGTCCAGCGGCACTAGCAAAATCATACAGGTTTTTAGCTGACCCACGTGATGAAGCAAACGAAAATCGCTTACTTGAATTGAGCGAACCCGGGGGGATATGGGATTGCACTCGTTGCATGCAATGCGTTGAGGTTTGTCCTAAAGAAGTAGACCCAATGGGGAGAATAATGTCAGCAAAAGAGATGGCCATAGATATGGGTATTACGGGAAATACTGGCGCTCGACACGCAAATGTTTTTGCCTCGTCTGTACATCATAGCGGCTGGCTAGATGAGTTAAAATTGCCTGTGTTAACTCACGGAATTTTTAATTTTAAAGAGATGTTTAAACTCGCGTTTCTTGGCTTGCGAGCATTGAAAGCAGGGAAAATTCCGCCCCTTATACATAAAAAACGACCAAATGTTGCTGGAATCCGACAAATTTTTGAAAAAGTAGGTCACAAATAATGAAATACGCTTTTTATCCAGGATGTGTTGCTCAGGGTGCATGTCCCGAACTTTATCTTGCTACATTAGAAATATGTTCAATTTTGGGAATAGAACTTGATACAGAAGTGATGAAAGGTGCTTCTTGTACTGGTTCGGGAATATTACAAGAAAAGAATGAAAGATTGGGCGATACCCTGAATGCAAGAACATTTGCTATGGCTGAAAATTCTGGCATGCCTTTGATGACAATATGTAGTACATGCCAAGGTGTTATGTCTCAAGCAAATTCGCGCTTAAATGCAGATTCAGATTATTTGAAGCAGGTAAATGAGGATATCTCTGCTGAAGGGCTTTCTTATACTGGAAATGCCGATCCCAGACACCTGTTGTGGATAATGCTTGAAGATATCGGTATAGATAAGATTAAATCGTTGGTTAAAGTACCACTAGAAGGAATGAAAATAGCTCCATTTTATGGTTGTTATATTGTTCGACCATCAAAAGTCCTTGGATTCGATGATCATCCAGATCGGCAACAAGCCTTAGAAGAACTCATCTCTGCTGTTGGAGCTGAAGTAGTAGACTTTCCGGGTAAAACGCTATGCTGTGGTTTTCCAATTACTACTATTAATGAAACAGCTTCAATGAAAATGGTTGCCAGACATACTACCGATGCTCAACAATTAGGTGCTGATGCCATGGTAACTCCTTGTCCACTATGTCATTTAAATTTAGATGGGTTTCAACCGAAAGCAGCACAGATGAATGCAGTTGAAATTAATATGCCAATATTGCATTTGCCTCAGATGATAGGATTAGCGCTTGGAGTTGACCCTAAAATTTTGCGTATAAATAAACACATTATGTCGACTAAAAAATTACTTTCAAAAATTACACTGACACCTTAATGGAGAAGCAAATGTCATATAAATTTAATCATGTTCACATAAAAGCTAATGATCCCGAAGCAACTGCAAATTGGTATAAACAGGCGTTTAATTTCACTATTGTTAGTGACACAGTTAGAGGTTTTGGAGATAGATTTATTCGTTGCCAGACAGAGGATGGGGTTGTTATAAATATTTCCAATGAACGAACTGGTGAAACCCTTCCTGCAGGGAATAATGACGCACACTGGGGTATTGAGCATTTCGGAATAGAAGTTGATGACATGGCTGCTGAAATTAACCGACTAGAAGGTTTGGGGGCAGTGCTCAAAGAAGGCCCGATTGATAATGGGAATGGAATGCTTATTGCATTCATCGGATGTCCTCAAGACGTAAGAATAGAATTAATGCAATTACCTAGTTAATGAATTCAAAAACAAATTGCATTTTTTGTAGGATAGCCAAATCCGAAATTGAGGCTCAGTTGCTGCATAGTGACGAATTTTGTTTTGCAATTAGTGATATTAATCCTGTTTCTCCTGTACATTTACTAGTTATTCCTAAACGGCACTATCGAAATTTAAAAGATATTCTTGATGATTCTCCAGAAACTCTTAGAAAATTATTTGCTGTTTCAGATCAATTGTCACAAGATTACGATGTTGACCAAACTGGTTTTAGATTAGTAATCAATCAAGGTGATGATGCAGGACAGGAGATTGAACATTTACATATGCATTTATTGGGCGGACAGAAAATGAATTTCCCTCGAGCTTGAATGTTCTCAGATCTAAAAAAATATATCGCTGGACGAGTTCAATTATTACCTGCTCCTTTAAAGAAACACATTCAGCGTACTAGAAGACTAGGGCTTGAGATCTCAGCTAAATATGATGTAGATTCTGAATTAGTAGATATTTCTATTTTAGGGCATGACATTGCAAGGAATTTAGATGATATTGCTTTAATAGTGGAAGCGAAAAAATTACGAATTAATATAGATGAGATAGAAAAAAAGGCGCCTATTTTGCTTCATGGGCCTATAGCTGCCACGTGGATTTCAAATAACTTTTTGAATCAAATAGATGAAAGAATCATTGAAGCTATATATTTCCACACTACAGGTAGAGCAAATATGTCAGATGTGTCAAAAGTAACCTTTTTAGCCGATAAGCTAGATCCAGAGAAGATTAAGCGTCGACCAAGCTTGCAGGAAGTGAAATCACATATTGATATTAGCTTAGATCAAGCGATTTTAAAATTTATAGAGTTGCAAATTAATTTTTCAAACATGAACAATTGGGAGATACCAAAAATGTTGTTGGAATTCAGGGATAGTTTGATATCTAAAAATACATAATTTCCACGGTTATTTTTGGACCAGCTATATATATTTTAGCTATAGTACAGGAGACCATAAAGCTTTTATAGCCTTGGCCGGGGTTGATGAATCTAACATCTTTAATAGTTTTGTCAATTGGCTCATGTGTATGCCCAAACAAAATTACGTCAGGCTTTGCTACAAAATCCTTTAGTAATTCTTGCAGATTGAATTCTGGGCCTCCCCAAGCTGGATGAATCACACCAAAATTAAAACTACCAACGGTAAAAGTTTCTATATAGGGAATAGATTTTCTTATTTCTACGGGATCCGAATTTCCATGTACCAATACGGAACAATTTGTTAGGGTTTTGAATTTTGACACCACATCGATTCCCACAAAATCACCACAGTGAACACTAATATCAGCATTGGTTAGTTCATTCCTGATTTGGGGGTCGATTTCTTCCCAATATCGACAGTGAGTATCTGATACAACAACTATTTTAGTATTCATTTGACTTTCCCGGTTTATATTTATGAAATTGGTTCCTTGTATATCATAAATGGTTATAATGTAGTAAGTAGTTAAATTAGATTGTATCTATCAATTACCTGAGAGGGATTTGTGGAAGAAAATATTTTGGTAGCAGTTGCATGGCCTTATGCAAATGGATCTATCCATCTCGGACAAGTTGCAGGATGTTATCTTCCGGCAGATATTTTTGCCCGATTTCATAGGATGAAAGGTAATAATGTGTTGATGGTTTCCGGAAGCGATTCACATGGTACTCCTGTTACATTGACGGCAGACAATGAGAATGTATCACCTGAGGAAATAGCTACTAGATACCACAATGAGTTCCTGGATAACTGGGGGCGTTTGGGGATTGAATTTGATTTATTTACCAGCACAAGAACTGCCAATCATGAAAAAGTAGTACATGATATTTTTCTAAGACTTATTAATCAAGGGTGTATTTCCAAACATGAAATGCGCCAACCATTTTGTGAGATTGACAATAGATTTTTGGCTGATAGATATGTTGAAGGCACGTGTCCAAATTGTGGAGATTCTGGGGCTAGAGGGGATCAGTGTGACGCATGCGGACAGACATTAGATCCATCTGAACTTTTAAACAGGCGTTGTAGAATTTGTCAGAAAGATAGCATTACGACAAAATCAACAGAACATTTCTTTTTAAATCTTAGTCAATTTCAAGAACCACTTTTGAAATGGGTTTCAAATCAGTCTCATTGGAAGCCTAATGTAAAGAATTTCACATCAAGTTTTATTGAAAATGGATTAAAAGATAGACCTATTACTAGAGATATAGAATGGGGTGTGACGTTACCAATTGAAGGATATGAATCCAAACGTATTTATGTGTGGTTTGAAGCAGTAATAGGATATTTATCCGCATCTATTGAGTGGGCTGAATTAAATAACAGAGAAGATGATTGGAAAGATTGGTGGGAGAATCCTGCAGCTAAATCGTACTATTTTCAAGGGAAAGATAATATTCCGTTCCATACAATTATTTGGCCCTCTATTTTGATGGCATACGGGAATTTGAATTTACCATTTGATGTTCCTGCGAATGAATATTTGAATCTTGAAGGTTCAAAAATTTCTACGAGTAGAAATTGGGCAGTGTGGTTAAATGATTATTTGGATCATTTTGATCCAGACTCTTTGAGATATGTTTTGGCTTCAAACATGCCTGAAAATGGAGACACCGATTTCTCTTGGAATGAATATGTAAGAGCAAATAACGATGAATTAGTTGCGACGTATGGAAACTTGGTGCATAGAGTTCTAACCATGATTCACAAAAATTTTGGCGGTCGTATTTCTGATATTCCCAATTCTGCAACGATTGAAAATCAACTTTTAGATAGAACTAACACCGAGTTTGACGAAATTGCTGAACTTTATTCTTTAGCTAAGTTCAGATTAGCACTGCAAAAAATTATGGCTGTTGCACAATCTGTAAATAAGTATATTGATCAAGAAGAACCTTGGAAACTTGTCAAAACTAATCCCCAACAAGCACAAATTGTTTTATCTACCTGTTTGGCTGTGATTAATTGCATTAAGATAGCGATTTATCCATTTCTGCCTTTTAGTTCTGAAAAATTAAATGATATTTTGGATCTGAATATATCTGTTCTAGATAATGGATGGAATTGGGATCCGAAGGCTATGTCTGAGGGTCACATTATAAATAAACCAGAACCTTTATTTAAAAAAATTGATCCAGATATGATTGATGAAGAATTAGATCCTACAACGAGAATTTCTTAGTGATAGAAAAAGATTCAAATCCGATCTATTATCCAATTCGAGAGGAACTAAAAGAAGTTAACTCGTTGTTAAAACATGTTACATCAGCTAATTTCCCTTTTTTGGCGTCGATGCTTGATCACATAATTGATAGTGGTGGAAAGAGAATTCGTCCTTCAGTTACATTATTGGCGTCTCAATTGAGTGAGCATGAAAGTCCAAATCCGATAATAATGGCTACCGCTATTGAAATGCTTCACATTGCCACATTAATTCATGATGATACTGTAGACGATTCAAATGTAAGACGAGGGAAGGCTACAATAAGCAATTTATGGGGACAAAAAGCTGCCGTACTTGCGGGAGATTATATTTTTGCTGCATCGGCTACCCAGGTTTGTGCAACAGGTAATATAAGGGTAATAAGAAGATTTTCAGAGACGATCATGGAACTATCTCTGGGAGAGTTACAAGAGATGGAAATCAATTTTGATTGGGAAACCAATTTATCAAATTATCTGGAACGAATATATAATAAAACTGCATCATTATTTTCTACTTCAGCCCAGAGCGGAGCAATATTGAGTGGATGTGATGAGGAGTCAATTAAATCTTTACAATCTTACGGATACAATATTGGTATGGCATTCCAGATAGTCGATGACATTTTAGATTTCCAAGGTAAAGAGGATGAAGTTGGTAAGCCTACCGGTAGCGACTTGTCTAACGGGATTCTTACATTGCCATCAATTTATGCATTGGAATCGGATTCCAATTCTAGATTTGTTTCTATGTTTGATCAAAAAAACTCTTCTCCCCTCCTGATATCGGAGTTTGCTAAATTCGTTGCAAGCTCAAAAAGTTTAGAAAGAGCATTGTCGACGGCTACTAAGTATACTAATGAAGCTAAGAAGAATTTGGAAAAATTTGCCGACTCTGATGCTAAAAGAGCTTTGGAGTTTTTAGCTGATTATGTTGTTCTTAGGAAAAAGTAACTTGATTATTTGCTCCAAACGATTTCCCCATTTAACAAAGTGAGTTCGGTATGGACATTTTTGAGTTCATCTATAGGTATTTGGCGAATATTTTGATTCAAAAGTATTAGATCTGCTTTAGAATTTTTCCTAATTGAACCAACTTGAAACATATTATTTGAAGCGTTTGCGGCATTTTTAGTATAGCCATTAATTGCTGAATCGATTCCTATAGATTCAGATTCATTAATTTTATGCCCTGATTTTGCCATCCTAGTGATTGCAGAGTGAATCCCTGTGAAAGGATTTGGATCAGTAATTGGAGCATCCGATCCAAATGCAAGAGGTATGCCATTGTCTAAAATAGATTTAAATGGGTACAATGTATCCAAATCTGCACCGGCTATTGTTTCAATGAATCTATCTCCGCTAGAATGCAAAAATGAGGGATTAGAGACTATGTGTGCATTACTTTTTGCTATGAGGCGAATATTAGTTTCAGGACTTTCAGATGCATGTTCGATTCTATCTGGTAGAGGGCAAGTTCGATTGTATTTATTTTTGTAAATCGCTGATGCAGCCTGAAAAACTAACTCCGTGGATACAGCGTGGATTGCTACAGATAAATTTGAGTTATGCACCTCTTTAATTAAATGATTAAGATCTTCTAGTCCAGGGGCATTTACACCAGTGGTATTTGTTTGAATGATTTTGACTTGCCCGATTGCAAGAAAACTATCAGAATCCGGATGATTAAGGAAGTCATTGAAGTAATTTATGCCGGGCATAAAAATCATCCGGATTTGTTTATTTTTCAAGTATTTTTGTCGTTCTTTAAATATTTGATATCTTTGCAGGGAATTTTCTACTGTGCAGTCATGAATTGTGGTAATACCGTATGAAAGTAATTTGTTGTTCGCATGTTCAATTAGCTTATGTAATTCGGAGGTTTCAATATGGGGAATTTTTGAATCTAAGTATTCATCCATTTCGAAAAATACACCGGTTAATTCTCCAGACACATCTCTTTGAATAATTCCATCCATTGGCCCAATTGAGCTTCTATCAATTCCAGAAAGTTCTAATGCCTTGGAATTTAGAACTCTTGCGTGGCCTGATCGGTGTTTTATAGATACAGGATTATTTGGAAAATAGATGTCTAAATCGTATCGGTTGGGGTGCCGTTGTTCTGATAATCCTGATTCGTCGTAACCAAAACCTCGTACCCAAAAATTGTTCGACTGATGTTTTTTAAGATTAAGAGCTAATTTTTCAATGGAATTAACAATTTCTGGGCTGCAATCGGTTGCACTGAGAGATGTTGCATATGCCAAAAAATGGAGGTGTGAATCAATTAATCCTGGAAGTAATGAATTGTTTTTACAATCAATAAATTCAAACCTTTTGAAATCTGAAAGGTTTAGGTCTTTGAATTTTCCAATCCAAGAAATTGAATCGTCTTCAATTACAATTGAATCACTTTCTATAATCTCTTCTTGAGACGAAAAGATTTCCGCATTATATAAAACTTTTTGAGTTTTTTTAATCACCTCAAGAAGTTCTATTTGATTATTGATTTGCTCGAAGGAGAGATTCTTCGTACAACTATTCGTTCTCTATCCATCATTGATGGAATCTTTGGTCCGATTTCTGTTTTCCAAGTGTCACTTTCATATACTTTTTCATATAAATTTATTCTATCTTCCTCATTTTCAAATCGTCGCATCCAAATGTATAAGTCGTCTTCCTCGGTGCTAGAAAAACTACCGACTATGATCATTCCTTGTCCACTTTGGAATGGAATAATAACATCTTCCATGAAGTTAACCCAATTTTCCATTTGCCCGGGTAGAATCCTGTATTCTCTTAATTCAAAAAACATTTTGACTCCTAAAAGTAGATTTGTTGGAATTATAATTAATTTTTGGAGAATAGGAAAATTAAAATGGATGTTAAAGTATATGCGCTAATCAATAGGATTGATTCTGCTGAAAAGTAGCGTAGGATTTTCCGATTTGATTTTATAGCCATCGCAGCAATTACTATTCCAGTCATGAGAATGGCAGTAGTGGCAGTGAAAATATGTGTTTCGTCAATTGCCCCCCAGAAACTACCATTTGTATATGCGATTTCATCAATGAACATAACAAAACCCATATTGAATAAATTACTTCCCAAAAGGCCTGCAATTGCTAACTTTGGTACGCCCAATCTTACGGCCGCTATAGATGAAGCTAATTCTGGAAGTGATGTGCTGAATGCTACAAATTGGGTGCCAACGAAACTAGTTTCCCAATCTAATACATGCGCTATTTTTTCTGCTGCAAAAGATAAAAAAATTGCAGTAACAATTATTACTGAAGCTGAAATCAAATAAGTCAAATAAGTCTTGTATATTGGACTTTTTATTGATGTAGGAGTTGTTGAAGTATTTTCGGCAGAAGTTGAAGAAATTCTATGCACAACGAAAAGTGAAATCAAAAATACTATAAATATTGTTATTGCAATTGGACTAACTACAAACGCATTGAGACCTGACCATTGCCCATGTAAAAACATTGCCTGAATCCCAAGTACAAATACTATTATTCCAAACGTTGCTATTGCTATTATGTTTGAGTCTCCGACATTTCTAAGAATGGGTTCATTTCGCCAAATTACATCAAGCACACCAATTATCAAAAGATTGAACAGATTACTGCCAAAAACATCTCCCGCAGCTATGTCTGGTTGATTGAGCAGTTGAATCGAGGAAATCCCAGTAGCCAATTCAGGTATTGATGTTGCTGTTGCTAATAATACAAATCCAATAAATGTATGCCCTAGTCCTGTTCTAACAGCAATTGTGTCAGTTGATGCGGCTAAAAATTTGCCGGAAAATAAAATTATTGCTGAAGTGGAAGCGAAAAGAATCCATAGGATAGTAATATTGGATGGAATGAATGTGTCCATATTATCTTCCTAATAATTTAAGTGGTGTAGCCTGAATTTTAGCTTGGGCATTTTAATTTAAGCTCAAAACATAAAGTAAGTTAGTGCCGCCTGGAACCCCAATAGGAACTCCTGCGACTAAAATTACGTTATCACCGTCGGAAACATGGCTAAGTTTCAGTGCTTCAGAGGCACCATAATCAAAGAAATCTTCCAAAGATTGAAGGGATTTCACAATTACTGGTGTGACACCCCAATAAAGTGTTAGTCTTCGTTGAGATTTTTCCGACGGAGTTAAGGCCAAAATGCCTGATTTAGGTCTGTATTTCGAAACTCGGCCAGCAGTACTCCCTGACTCAGTGAAAGCTATAATCATACTAGCATTCACTGAATTCGCGATATGTACTGCATTAAAGCTTAGAGCATCTTCGGTTTTGTTTACAACATAAGACTGTTTCTGATCCAAAACAATATCATAACGAAGTGCAGATTCAGCTTCGAATGCTGTCTCAGCCATGATTCTAACTGCATTAATAGGGTATTCACCTACACTCGTTTCCCCTGATAGCATGACTGCATCAGATCCATCATATACAGCATTTGCAACATCGGTAACTTCTGCACGAGTAGGAATAGGGGAGTGAATTATCGATTCTAACATCTGAGTTGCAGTGATCACCGGTTTCCCTACTCGGTTGCATCTTTCGATTAAATCCTTTTGTATAATTGGTACTTTTGAAAGGGGAACATCTACTCCCATATCACCTCGGGCAACCATAATTGCATCACTGGCCTCAATGATTTCGTCAAGATTATTGAGAGCCTCAGCTCTTTCAATCTTGGATACAATAAAACCGTCCCAATTATGTTCTGAAAGGATTGATCGAGCTTTTTCAATATTTTGCTTACAGGTAACAGTAGAGAGAGCTATAAAGTCAGCATCTTGCTCTGCGGCGAATTTCAAACATTCGATACCCTTTTCGTCTGGGAAGTCCTGTGAAGGAGGACTTCCAGGGGTTGCAACACCTCTTCCGATGGTTATTGATCCTGCTGTTTTCGCTTCACACAACACGTCTCTGTCGGTTATTTCTAAAACATTGAGTTCCATCAAGCCATCGTTAATAAGTATTGGATTCCCAACATTTGCATCCAAATGTATTCCATCTGGAACAACAGGGATATAGCCGGTCTTCTGAAAATTATTATTGCTAGATAAAGTAATTTTATCGCCAGGTTGAATGTTTTCTATTGGATGGTCTATTTGCCCAATTCGATATTTTGCACCAGGTATATCGATCATTATTCCGATTGGAACATTCAGTTTTTGTGATAATTGCCTAACTCTCTTAGCATCTTTGGTATGAGTATCGAAGTCGCCGTGGGAAAGATTGAGTCTAGCGACACTCATGCCACTATCGATCATGGACTCTAATATTTCATCGGCTGATGTGGATGGGCCAAGTGTACAGACTATTTTAGTCATTAGCCGATCTCTAAAATGTTCATACCTAAAAGATGCAGATTGCAATAAATCCCTCGAGAGTTTAACTAGTAATTGATTCTAGAATAAAACCTTTTTCACCGGCGATTTTCTTGGAATTAGGTTGTGCAATGACTACACCAGCTACAGTCCCGTCAACGTGAGATTCATTTAACTTCCAAATCAAATCTACTTCTTCAATCGGGATTCCTGATGTTGTGAATATTATTTCGTTGTATTTGGGGCGTACTACGAAGCTGAAACTTTTAGAGTCAATATGTGAGAGGCCATCATCATTTTCATCAAATTCAACATGGGCAGAAGTCCTATCATTGTTCACGACTACTGTGCTTTGGACCCACGCGTCTAATCCAGGAATACTTATTTCACCATTGAATTTGTCCACAGATGATCACCTCATGAAAATTATATATATAAACAATATATCAAAGATTGTGTTAGTAAAAAATCAATATTATGACTTGTTGAGCATTTTTATTATATTTTCAGCCCACAATTCCAATGATTCATAAAAATCAGCTCCGCATTTTGGGCACTCGTAATCTCCGAATCTTAAGCGCACTCCGCATGACTTACAATTAGGTATTTCGTCGAGACTTGAAATGATCTCTTGTGTTGGGTTAAAGTTTTCCATCTTATACTACAGATAAGGTTACGGCACGCATTTCTGGAGACAACTCTTGGTTTGTTAATTCGATGGCTTCCTTCTGATAAACCTGTACACGATATGATCTGAAATCAGGAACAAACATACGAAACTGATCATCTACACGAACTGATTTGGGCCCACGCATGAGTTTTTCAATGTCTAGAGATGACATTTCTCGGATACGATTAGGATAGGCGTTTAGAAGCATGTAATTTCTTGCAGACCGTGACATAGAAGCATCACCAGTGAATTGCATCACATATTGCTTGTTTTCATTGAATAATTGGATGCGATTATTGTCGAAGTCACTGACATATATATCCCCATGTTTGTCGACGGCAATACCAGTAGGTCTTCTGAATTCTCCAGTTCCAGTGCCTCGAGAACCTAAGCTCCATATGAATTCTCCCTCACCTGAGAATTTTTGAATTCTATCGTTACGCCAATCAGCAACATATACGTCGCCTTTCTCATCAACCTCAATTCCCCAAGGCATGTTAAATTGTGCATTATCATCACCAAATTCACCCCAAGTAGAAATGAATTTCCCTTTTCTAGTGAATTTCTGAATTCGATGATTTAATGAATCAACTACATAAACATTTTCCTCACTTGGATCGAAAGCTATTCCTGCAGGTCGGTTTAATTGTCCTTTATCATGACCTTGTTCACCCCATGAGAATAAACAGTCACCATCTACTGAATACGCTGTAATTCTATTCAACCATTCATCGGTCAAAAATAAATTCTCATCTTTGTCTGAGATCAGTTGTACGGGCCAAGTGTACTGACCTTCATCTGTCCCATTAGAACCAATTGCTTCCAATTCATCGGTTAGCATCTCGGCATCGTCAATATGCCATTTGCGAATTAATGGCGAATTGTCAGCTCTTAGTAAAATGTATACTCTGCCTTCTTTCCCAAATGCAACATCAATTGGGAAATTTGATATTCTTCTCATACCAAGAGTTTTCAAGTATGGGAATCCAGCTCTTAAAAGGCCATATGGTCTAGGCATTAGTAACCTCGCAAAAATTTATTTAATAAATGGATCTAATTGTTCGAAATTACCGTGGACAATATTCACTGGGTCTATTCCCATCCATTGATCTAAGACAGTGGAATAGACTCCTCGAAAGTCAACATTGTGCTTCATGTCTTCGCCGTTTAACCAATCAGATGGATGGATGGATGGATATTCTCCATAGAACCCACCATTGACTGAATTGCCAACAAGATAGGCTCCTCCCCCAGAACCATGGTCGGTTCCTGATCCGTTGTCTTTAATACGCCGACCGAATTCGGTAAATATTAGCATCATTACATTGTCACCTTCATTGTGATCTCTGAGATCCTGTTGAAAGTCAGATACTGCCCTAGACATTTGCCCTAACAATTTTGGCAATGAAGGATTTTCGTTGGCATGATGATCATAACCACCATGTTGAGTATAAAAAATTCGTGTTCCTAAATCAGCGAGATGAACTCTTGCTACATCTCTCAAACTTTTGCCAATTGGATCATCGCCATATTCAACTTTAGACTCGTACATTTCAGGTGCTTGCTTAATCACATCTGCACCCTTCATCACATCGGTTGCAGTCTGTGACAGATAGTCCATTACAGGGCCTGTACCGATAGCCTGTGAATACATGTCTTTAAAAAATCCTAGAGTTTGATCTCGTTGCCTTTCTATATTTGTCATTAATCCATAACTGTCTAAGTCACCAACAGAAGTTACAGGAACTCCAGTTTTTACCATCGCACGTGGAAGGCCACGTCCGAAATTCACTCCTGTGAGAGGGTTTTCTCCATTTTGATCTAATTCCTGGATTGATTGCCCTAACCACCCCTTTGTACTGATTTCATGGGGTTCGCAAGTATGCCAAACATCCATAGCTCTGAAATGCGAGCGGCTAGCGTCTGGATATCCAATGCCTTGAATAACAGCAACATCTCCTTGGTCGAACAAGTTTTTGAACGCACCCATTTCAGGATGCCAGCCTAATTCGTTATTTAGGGGAATTACTTTGTCTTGAGGGATTGAAACTTTTGGACGGTTGTCATAATAAATGGAATTATTATACGGCACTAAAGTGTTCATGAAATCACAACCACCAGTTAATTGAACAACTACCAGAACAGGTGGTTTGTTTGATCCTTTAGACATTGTTAACCTCCAAATATAATTTAAGCAAATTGATACTCTCTAGACGAGACGGCTAATTGTAAGATCTGAATAATTCTGTCATTAATTTCTGCAAGCTCGTTAGGATTATCCATTTCAAAATCACCACCCTCTTCGGCGCATTCCATTAGAGTGGCTTTAGTGGATTCACCTACGACCATTGCCCCTGACAAGTCTAAGATTTGGTCAACAACCTCAACTGGAGACATTGTCTGGTTGTTTGAGGTAATCGTGTGAAGTATGAATTTTATTCCGGGGTTATTTAAATTTGATACTTCTGTTGTGGCAAAATTTATTCTCTCGTTAAGAGTGCCGCCATCAATCCATTCTTTTCCAGTGTGCCACCCTTCAACTGTTGGGGGATTGAAGATTTCCTGACCCATAACATCTGTCGCAGACCAATAATTATTCATGCCAGGTTCTGGGAATTTGTATGTCCCACTTAATTTTAAGATACCAAGCATCAACTCTGTTGGGCTTTTAATTTTTTTACCCTGTGATTTCTTGAAAAAATCAGAATTGAATAAAGTTTCAAGCATTGAGGCAATATTTCCTCCTGATACAAAATACGACTTCACTAGCTCGTCTAAAGCATCCGGATCTTGACAGGGAGTATGTGGCCATGCAGGAACTTGAGGCTCATCAGCGACAAAAAAGTTGTACATGTGCCTAGCTAAAAACAATGCAGTGGCTGGCTGTTTAGCAATAATTTCGATAATATCCTCGCCGTTGAAATTTCCTACATGTCCTAAAAATTGCTTTTCACCATGATCATGTGCGTCACTGCGGAATTCAAAAAACGAAGGCCAATCACCGACTGGATACCTGGGAAGTGGCTGTGTAAAGGTCCAACCAGTAAAAGCACGGGCACATTCTTTTAAGTCGAATTCTGTGTAATTGCCTACTCCCATAGAAAATAATTCGAGTAGTTCGCGGCCATAGTTTTCGTTAGGCTCCCCTGTACGGTTTTCATTATTGTCAAGCCAAAAAATCATTGCCGGATCTTTTGATAGATTAAGTAGCAAAGTGTCAAATTTGCCCATCCCAAAGTTACGGAAAGTCTCAATTTGAGTAGCGCAAGCATAGGGGTTCTCCACTTTAGTTATTCCTGTAGCGAAAATATGATGCCAAAAGAGTGCGACTTTTTCTATTAAGGGATTGGGATTGTTCAACATTCGGTAAACCCATTTGCCGGTGTGGCTCCTATGAGCTTCGCCTCCGTAATATCGGAGAAGCAGATCTTCATCCACATTAATATCCTTAGTAGGCGATACAAGATCCGACACAACACTACTGTAACCCTTTTCGGCTAGAGAAGTTAATTCTTCTCTACTAGCCCCAAAACCAGCTCGGCGCATCAAATGTGCAATTAGTTCAATCTGATTATCAGACATCCAAACCTCTCTTTATAGGATCAATTACAAGGCTATAAAATGCAAATTATTGGCATTATACAACAACTTTTAGCAAGTTTGAATTAGTTTAACTCGTAAATGAACAATTAGTCTTTGAATGAAATGTTATTGCATTTTTCACAAGTATCTTCAGGGATTAATCCCCAATTCATTAATCTTTGAAATACATAGCATCCCGCGCAAAAACTCAAGCAGGATTCAAGAATTGCAAATATCAAGATGATAGATATCAATGAATTCACGACTAATGAGATATCAAGCAAATAAAAAACAAGAGCGACTGTTGAAAGGAGTAGACCTATTGATTGAGCAAATCTTTTTGGAGGGCCAGGAACTAAGTTTTCCTTTACTCCTAATTTGCCCATAAATGGAACAACGATTTTTGTTGCAAGCAATCCGAAAACACTAAGTGTGGGACCAGATATCACTCTGGCGAGAAATCCATAGACCAAAAATAATAGCAATGGCAAATATTGAGTAAATAAAATTATAGTGCAAAGTATTACAACCATGGCTGCTACAATTCGAGCGGCCACTTCGTTCACAGGATGGGGAAAGCTGAATATATTGGCGATTTTATTAGTATCTTTGTTCATAAGAAATTAGTTACTCAGGATTTTCGAGTTGATAATTTCTTTAGATTTGGAATCAATGATTTGTAAAAGCATGTTATATGAGTCAGCAAATTGCTTGAGTCCATCAGATAACAATTGTGAAGTCATTTCGTCAAAATTCGAGATTGATCGAATTTCATTTAGATTGGATTGAGAAATTTCAAGATTGTTGGAGATTGTTTCTTGAACCTGTCCTTCATTTAGAAATAGTTCTAGAGTATTGTCTGGCATAGTGTTGACTATATGATTGCCAATCAATTCTTCAACGTACAATAAAGGGCTGTAATTTGGGTTTTTGGTGCTTGTACTTGCCCACAAAGGTCTTTGTATTTGTCCACCTTTAAGTAGTAATTGCTCGAATCTGTCACTGCTAAAGGTGGTTCTAAAATCCATATACGCTTGCTTTGCATTAGCTATTGCCGCAGTGCCTAGTAAGTGTGAATACTTGTCAGGATTATTTAATCCGTCTAAATGTGAATCAACAATTGTGTCAACACGACTCAAAAAAAATGACGCTACAGACATGATTGTAGAAATTGGTTTTCCTTTTTGCAGACGGTCTTCCAAGCCAGAGATGTAAGCTTCACGAACTTGGTGATACGAATCAAGTGAAAAAATTAATGTCACATTTACATTTATTCCTATACTGATTAATTCTCGGATGGCAGGTATTCCAGCAGATGTTGCAGGAACTTTGATCATTACATTAGGTTTGTTTATTTGTTCAAAGATTCTTATACCCGCTTTGATAGTAGCATCCGTGTTATGAGCTAGATTAGGACTTACCTCAATACTTGCAAATCCATCAGTGAAATTGCTTCGCAAGTATGTAGGATGTAATAAATCACAAGCTTTAGAAATATCAGCGATTGCCAGTTTTTCAAAGATCTGTTCGGGTTCTAAACCGGTATTTGTGTATTCAAAGATAGCAGAGTCGTATTCATGACTTGTAGAAATTGATTTCTCAAAAATGCTTGGATTTGAAGTCACACCGGTAATACCAGTTTCAACTAATTTTTTAAGTTGCCCCGATTCAATCATTTGACGACTTATGTTGTCATACCAAATTGATTCATTTAAAGCATTCAGGCTTTGAATTCTATTATTTAAGTTCATATTTTTCTTCCACAGCAAATTGACAGTTTAAAATGTAGACCTATTTTAACTCATTTTCTAGTTACACGGTTATTTCCTTTAAATTCTGAAGGAAATTGCCTTATACTTAAAAGGAACATATTTTAATTTCAAATGAATAGTGAGAAACGATGGTAGATTTAGATACGCTTACTTCCCTTTGTAAAAGAAGAGGATTTTTGTTTCAGGGGAGTGAGATATATGGTGGCTTAGCTAGTACTTGGGATTATGGACCTCTGGGAGTTG
>CAZWTJ010000013.1:0-27513 GCA_964637555.1 uncultured Dehalococcoidia bacterium
AAACTATCAACGACGAAATGCCCAATTCCATAATCTAGGGCAAATTCAATTTCATCAGGTGTCTTATTATTACCATGAAAGTAAATTTTTTCAGGAGGGAACCCAACTGCTTTAGCAACCGCTATCTCACCACCTGAAACCACATCAAGTCCCATACTTTCATCATTTATTAAAGATGCAATAGCTGGATTAATGAAGGCTTTGGAGGCATACGCAACCAAAGAATTTTTGTATCGGCTCGAGAATTCTTCTACAAACTCTCTACACATTGCTCTAATGGTTCCTTCATCATATACATACAAAGGTGTCCCAAATTCTTTGGTAAGATCTGAAACATCTAGTCCTCCTAACGTTAAACAATCATCCGCATTAATGCCAACGTTCATCGGAAATAATTCTTTATTCGTAAAACTCATTATTTTTACCTCAAACAGTAAATGTCTTGCCTATAAAAATATTAGTATATTCGTTTTTGTATTACACAATCATTATATTAATTCAAAAGTTTCATCATTCTTCTTCTTCACCCTGCCATCAAATATAAGTTTGTTTAAATGTGAAAGTATCTGATCTCGAGCTGTATCATGCAGTCTGGAATTCAGTTTGGGGTACAGTTTAGTAAACAATCCCTGGATATCAACAACTCCTTCTCCCAAAGCAGTTACAATTGTTGCCTCTCTAAACAAACGATGTTTGATATAAGCATCAATCCTTTTTGAAGCATCTGTAATAAGTTCACCATGTCCTGGAGCCAAATAATGTGGATTTTTTGCTTTAATTTTCCGTAAAGAATTAATGTACTGGGACATGTCGCCATGTTCTGGACTAACCACAGTGGTGCTACCACCCAAAATCGTATCCCCGGTGAAAATTAAATCTTCTTCAATCAGTAAAATACATATACTTCCAAATGTATGTCCAGGAGTTGAAAAAATTTCTAAAGTAACCCCTCCTAAATGCACTTTGGTCCCATCCGCAACTTTATTTATATAAACATCCCCCGTTTCATTAACAATTGGGCCATGTTCTTCAGGAGCACACAATATTTCCGCCCCAGAAATATCTCTAATTGTTCTAATTCCTCCAATATGATCTTTATGCCGATGAGTCAAAATTACATTAGCTAATGGTAGGCTACCAATAGAATTCCATGCTTCAACAAATGCGTCAATTTCATCAGCATTCCCATAAGCAGTATCAATTAATGCACATCGATCAAATCCCTTCACAAGCCACATGTTGGGAGGAGAAACGCCAGGGAAATCAGGTTCTCCAACTGTTATCTGAGAAACAGTATTAGAAATTTTTTTGATGCTTTTATTCATAATCAACTCTACGTTATTTTCTCCAATACAATCACTTAACAATTAAATATCTTTGCTAATGCAATTCCTTGTTCTCCAGCAACAACATAAAATAAATAAATTTTTCCATCCTCTTTGAAAATTGCAGGATCCCTTAATTGCATTACTCTTTCATTAATTGGACCCCTCTTTGAAGGTTCTAGTACTTTATAACCACCTTCATAACTACGTTCTGGTTTAAGTAATACTTGAGATTCTGAAGCATTCCAACTCATCCAATCCCCTGAAACATCCACCCTGCTAAGTAAAATACTCTCAGGTTCATCTCCAACAAACGTGTGAAATATATTCAACGTATCTCCGTCTTTTAGCAACGCAACATGCCGTTGATCAGAACCAAACAATGTTGGGCCTTCTACAAAACCAGATAGAGGGTCAGAAGAACGGTAAAAAATTCCGGGCATGCCGACGGCATAATAAAAACCATCCCAGTACAAAACGCGCAAATAAGGAGCTCCTAAAATCTCAGGCCTTGCTGAAAAATTTATCCCATCATGCGATGTGGCCACTCTCGTGCGTTGTTGTCGAGGTTGATCAATAGGTGAATGATAATACATACGAATAATTTGTTGATCATTGTCAATATGAACATCAGGAGAAGCAATATGATGAATAGCATACGCATCTTCCATTTTTAAAACTCCAGGCGCATAAACAAACCAGGGACCCTCTATATAATCAGCATACGCTAATCGGATATATGTACCTCGATGGTGCCCATAATACATATAATATTTCCCCAATGGGTTTTTCACCCAATCAGGCACCCTAATCACTGAAGGTCCATTAATATTCCCGGGAAGATCATCTAAGGTTTCGGGATGGGTAGACACAGACAGGATTGGGTTCCCTAAAAATCTCTCTACTTTCATTCAAACCTCCTATATTTCAATAACTAATCATACACGGATATGAAGATTTGGTTAAAGATCTAAAAAGCCCTTGAAACAAATAAGATTGACAATCATGCGAAAGCGATGTTAGACTGCTTCATACTACAAAAGCATTAGAGAATTACTAGAATATTTTCCAAAAAATTACCAAATGATAGTAGAAGAATAGGAGAAATCGATGGCAAACTCAAAAGTTTATTATATGGACGCCCATTCTGAAACAGTTGAAACCAGTATAGTTGCCAAAATGTTAACTGTTTTCGATGCTGCAGGTTTGGACGAAATGATATCTCCAAACGATATTGTGGCGATCAAAATCCATTGTGGCGAATGGAATAATTCTGCCTATTTAAGACCCGTATATGCCCGGGCTCTCGCCGACAAAATAAAAGAACTTGGTGGAAGACCATTTGTTTGTGATACAACGACCAGTACTTACGGAGTGTATGGATCAAGATCCTCTGAACTAGATATCATTCTTACAGCCGAACGGAATGGATTCAATTCTGCCACTCTTGGTTGCCCATTTATCTGTGCCGATGGATTCATTGGCACAAGTGATTTTAGAGTCGATCTGCCAGAAGGATACCTGCTAAAAGAGGCATATGTTGCTCAGGCAATCGCTGCATCTGACGCAGTAATAGCACTCACGCATTTCAAAGGTCACGGAATGGGTGTAATAGGAGGAGCGCTCAAAAACATGGGTATTGGGGCTCAATCAAAAAGAGGAAAACTGAACGTTCACATGGGAGGACATCCAAATTATGGACTGGGTGCCGCAGCTGAATTTCATCCAGAAGCATACAAAGGAAAAGACAACACTCCGGATTGGGAAACCATTGAAGGGTGCTGTCCATTCAAACTTTGGAACGTGAATGAAAATGACGAAATCGAATGGGAAAGAGAAAAATGCGCTACTTGTCTTGGGTGTTTTGGTCCGATGGCCTCTCGCGGTATAATTGACATACCTCCTGTAAATTTTGATGCGGTAGATGTAGCTATTGCCGATGCAGCACTTGCCGTAGAGAAAACAGTTGGTAGAGACAAGGTTGGGTACATAAACATGGCATTAGATGTATCACCAAAGTGCGATTGTACTCCATTCGCAGATGCACCAATTGTTCCTCACATTGGTGTTTTTGCAAGTAAAGACGCAGTTGCAATTGATATGGCTTGTGTGGATGCCGTAAGAGCAAGCCACGGTTCACCTGGATCTGCAGTTGAGATGATGGAAGCTGATGCCCCAGGCGACAGGAAATTTGAAGCCGCCGCCGCTACATTCCACGGACAAAGTGAAGTAGCTAGTATAAACACTGGACATACAAATGGATTAGGGAACAGAGAATATGAATTAATTACTCCTAAGCCTCAATCCGCTGAGATGCATCGTTTCCCATATGACAGAAGGCCGAGCAGGGACAGATTTGGAGATCGCTTCGATAAATTCAAGCCATTCCCATATGACAGACATGATGGAAAAGGATTTAACCGTCTAGATGAAGTTGATCTAGAAGCTATGAAGCGTCACTATGAGAGTGGAACTAGTAGCACTAATGGGCATTCACAAAAAGTTGATTCCCAAGATTTACAACCAATAGAAGACTTAGACTGAAATTTTTAAGGAGATTAAATGCCACCATCTGGTCAAGAATTACTCGAATCGTGTATATCTAACTGCCAGGAAATTTCAACAGGCTTAGAACAACAAAATTCCGATTGGCAAAAATCGATTGTTGAGATCATTGGGAAATTTGAAGAGATTGGTAGTACTTTCTTTTTCAAAACTATGCCAAGTGTTCCTACAACAAGGAAAGTTCTAAGGGAAGCTGAATCTTTGTCAGTACTGAAAAATACTGAGAATTGGGTCGATTTTGCTTCGTCACTTGAAACATTCATCGCTAGCTCCCAAGACTTGATTGAAAAAGCTGGTATGAAAGGTGTCACTCTCACCTAATGAATGATCCTGTTTTAATTACAGGTGGAGCTGGTAGTGTCGGGAAACGCTTGGTTAACCGATTTCTAAGGGAAGGGCAGTCTGTGCGTGTTTTTGACTTGCCAGTAATGGATTTCACAGATTTGGAAAGCTTAGATGGCGTGGAAATCCTTCATGGAGACATCACAAATTCATCAGATGTGCATAATGCTGTGACCAATATTTCTGGCGCAGTTCATTTAGCTGCAATTTTACCACCTAATAGCGAAAAAAATAGAGACATAACTTTTGCTGTAAATGTCGGTGGAACAAAAAATTTGATCAATGCAATTCAACAAAACCAGCCCAATGCAAAGCTGGTTTTTACCTCATCAATAAGCACATATGGTGATACTTCTGCAAAGTCCCCACCTATTTTAGTTGACCAGCCACAAAACGCCATAGATATCTATGCTGAAAGTAAGATAGTTTCAGAAGCTGATCTGAAATCCTCCTCTATCCCTTGGGTAATCTTAAGAATTGCAAGTATTGCGGTACCTGCATTCATGGAGCCACCCGAGCCATGGCCTTTCACATCAGCTCAACGTGTAGAAATGATCCACCGAGACGATGTGGTTGATGCGTTATTTGCTTCAATTTTAGAAGAACAATCTAGTAATAAGATTTTTAACATTGCGGGCGGGAAATCTTGGCAAAAACATGGTTCTGATTATGTAAATGACTTCTTTGATTTTATGGGGGCTCCAGTTGAATCCGCGGTTTTCAGAGATACTCCCGGATGGAATGATTGGTACAACACTAAAGAATCCCAGGAAATTTTAGGCTACCAAAATCGTAGCTATACTCACTTTGCAAATGAGATGCGTGAAATTGTTAGAAAAATGATGGAAGAATAACACACTGGAAACTTGAGAAACTCATGAAAATTCCGTCATCTAGACAAGCATCTCACTCTAAGATACCCTTTCACGAAGGAATCGCACATGGTCATAAATACAAAAGAAAATACTAGTCCAACTAGTAAGATGAATACCCTGACTTCAATACTTAAAGACATGGGGTCAGTAATCGTTGCGTATTCTGGGGGAGTTGATAGCGCATTTCTTGCGGCCACTGCAAACAATGTTCTTGGAAAGAATGCTTTATCTGTGACTGCAAAATCCCCAAGTTTGGCTCCGAGTGAACTCTCAGAGGCTGTTGAGTTAGCTGAAAGATTAGGCTTAAATCACAAAATAATTGAAACTCAAGAAGTGTCTAGAAAGGATTATGCAGCCAATAATCCAAACCGTTGTTTTTTTTGCAAGGATGAACTTTACACACATTTAAGCAAATACGCAGCCTCAGAAGGATTCAGTGCTATTATTAACGGAACAAATTCTGATGACCTTGGAGACTTCCGCCCAGGATTAAAAGCTGCTGATCAATATGGAGTTCGAAGTCCACTTGTCGAAGCTAATTTAACAAAATCTGAAATACGTCAACTTTCAAAAGAATTGGATTTGCCAACATGGGACAAACCAGCACAGGCGTGTTTATCATCTAGAATCCCTTACGGGACAATGGTAACCATTGAAGCATTAGAACAAATTGCAGCAGCCGAATCAATCCTCAGAGAAATTGGTATAAGACAAGGCAGAGTAAGGCACCATGAAACAATTGCAAGGATAGAAGTTGATCCATCAGATTTTGAGAAAATCACTAATGATGAGTCACGTGATTTAATTACCAAACGATTTATGGAAATAGGATACTCTTATATAACTCTTGACTTGAAGGGTTTCCGGTCTGGAAGTTTAAACGAAGTTTTGAATAGTAAAACGTCCAAGACTTCTAAGGAAAATTGATTTGCCTCGCCCAAAAGAACCACTATTAACAAAGAAAGAAATAGTAAGCTTTTTACAGGAATTACCGGGATGGCAACAGCAAGAGAACAATATTATAAAAGAATTTCATTTGCCAACTTTTTTAGACGCTATATCACTAACAAACCAAGTCGCAATAGCTTCTGAGATCGCCGATCATCACCCTGACATCTCAATTAATTATAGAACCCTATCTTTTGTCCTGAGTACTCACCACAGCGACGGATTAACAAAAAAAGATTTCGACCTTGCTAGTCAAATAGAAAGTTTGTCAAAAAAATTTCTGTAATTATTATTCAACAATATTCTTTTCCTGCAAATTATCTATTTCCACATCCCCTAATCCCAATCCCCTCAAAATCTCCTTAGTATGCTGACCAAGGGTAGGAGCAGGAGTCCTAACTGATCCAGGAGTTAATGAAAGTTTGACTGGCACTCCTATTGCCTTGATCTGACCAGAAATTGGATGATCCATTGCAACAACCATATCTCGAGCGTGCACTTGTGGATCTTCATACACTTGGTGAATATTAAATATAGGTCCGCACGGGACACCAGATTTTTCCAAAACTTCAATCCAAAAATTGGTGGTTTCGGAAGCAAAGATTTTTTCTAAAATTGGGATTAATTCTTCAATATTCGTTACACGATTAGCATTTGATGAAAATTCTTCAACTTCAAGCAAATCCTTTCTATCAAGAGCAGCGCATAGTAACTCCCAAGTCCGTTGGTTCGCCGCACCAACGTTTATAAAACCGTCATCAGTCTTAAAAGCCTGATATGGTGCAAGCATAGGGTGAGCAGAACCTAATGGTTTGGAAATAGAACCTTCAGCAAAATAGTCAGCCGATTGATAAATTGTGTATGCCAATGCAGAATCCAACAAAGCAGAATCTATGTGTTGCCCGTTACCAGTTTTAAGTCTGTTCACATAAGCGGACACGATTGCAAAAGCAGAATACAAACCAGTGTTCAAATCCGCTATAGGCACACCTACTTTCGCTGGAGGCAAATCCGGAAATCCAGTAAAACTCATAATTCCACTCATTCCCTGCGCAACAATATCAAATCCCGCCTTGTGAGATGAAGGACCAGAATTGCCAAATCCGGAAATAGAGCAATAAATCAGCGACGGATTAAATGTTTTTACCTCGTCGTAACCTAAACCAAGTTTTTCCATAGTTCCAGGTCGAAAATTTTGGACAACAACATCAGCTTCATTAATTAATTTTCTCGCAAGATCCAAACCCTGATCGTCTTTTAGATTTAAAACTATACTTTTCTTATTCCGATTTAAAGTTAAAAACGCTGCACTCTCACCATTAATAAATGGCGGCCCATATCCTCTTGTATCATCTCCAATCCCAGGTTTTTCAACTTTTATTACCTCTGCACCCATATCTGCAAGTTGAGACGTACAAAAAGGTCCAGCTAAAATCTGACTGAAATCAATCACTTTGACACCTTCTAAAGCACCAATATTTTGTATACTACTCAAAATCTTCTCCTCGAACTTTAAGGATTATTCCCCAATGAATCTGATTTTCTGTCGATTAATAAAAGCCCTTCTAGCTTCCAAAAAGTCAACTGAATCAAAATTTGTAAATGGTAACATTTTGTCTTCTTCTGACAAATTAATCAGATTTGGATTTTTCAAAATTATATCTCTGATAAGTTTAGTCCTTTGATGAGTAAGGGGCGACAATTCAACCATTTCTTCAGCAAGTTTAAAAGTTGTTGTGTGAAGGTCTTCTTTTTTGACAATCTTAGAAACCAAACCCATTTCAAAAGCTTCCTCCGAGTCTATTATCCGACCAGACAATAGAAGATAAGAAGCATTTCCTGGGCCAACCAGACTAATAAGTCTTCGCATTTCTGAATAACCAATCAATATCCCCAATCTAGCAATTGGAATCCCAAATTTACTTCCTTCAGAAGCAATTCTTAAATCGGTTGCCATAGAAAGTTCACAACCTCCACCAACACAAAATCCATGAATCATCGAAATTACAGGCTGTGGTAATGATTCTAATGAATCTAGTGCGCCGTCGAACACTTCAGCATATTTTTTTGCAGATGTAGAATCAAAGCGGTTCTTCTCAAAATCTTTTATGTCTGCACCAGTGGAAAATGATTTATCCCCAGACCCCGACACAACAACAACCCGGACAAAATTATCCTTTTTTAATTCCTCTGAAATCTGCGTTAATTGTTTCCAACCATCAAAGGAAATTGCATTTAGATGATCAGGACGGTTAAAAGTGATTGTGGCAATTCTGTTTTTTTGTTTTTCAAATACAATTTCATTATTTTTCATCAGATCAACCAATCTGAGAATTAGGTAACCAACCCCATTCATGGGGACCCCAATCAGGAGTAAACATTGTTCCGGATTTGAATGTAATCACTGGACTAAAAGCCTTATCAACTGCCAATTTATTTCCTAATGGATCACTTACTTCCCAATCTCCATTAACTAATTCTAAAACTGAAATATCTGCGATCCTGCCGACAGACAATGTTCCTAATTTCTCCTCCATCCGCAAAGCTCTTGCAGGAGAAATCGTTGTCATACGAATGACTTCGTCAACAGAAAATCCAAAGGCCAAAAATCTTGTCATCATTTCAGTCATACTATAAACAGTCGTTAATCGCCCAGGCAAAGTGATATCCGTACTAATTGAATCAGGAATCAATCCAGCTTCTAATGCACGGCGGGCAACATCAAAACTAAAATTCAAACGCCCATGAGCAGTATCTAAAAATACTCCCCTTTTCTGAGCTTCAAAAATCTCAGGGATAATAGTTTCATCTTGAACTATCTTTCCAGGATTGGTAGTAAATAAGTGTGTAACAATATCCCCAGAATCTAGAAGAGGTAACAAGTCTCTGGTAAGAGGCTCTCCATCAATATAATCTGTATCACCAATATGAACCATCAAAGGAACATCTGCTTCATTTGAGGCTTCTTTTGCCAATTTAATTAAATCCAAGCCTAAGACCCTAGCCCCTGGACTTACAGCACGAACTTTTACACCTTGAATCAAAGGTTTATTAGACTTAATTACGTCAATAGTCTCTTCCAACTCTATATCAGACCTAGATGCTATTTCGGGCCTCACACTCAGACCTGCACGGGCAATATGAAGGAAAGAAAAAATCTGAGTATTTGAATTTGGAACAACATGCGAAGGGAATCCCCCAAATGTGGATGATCCAGCACTACCAGCATCTACGACTGTCGTAACTCCTGACAAAACCCCCGCCAGATCAGGATTTACTCCATTACTACTCACTCCATCATAAACATGCGTATGAAGGTCAATAATTCCGGGAACCACTAATTTCCCAGATAAATCAATTATCCGATCAGCAGAGTCAGATTCAAGCCGGGATCCTAGTTGATCTATTAGTCCGTCCCTGATCCGAAGGTCCATAGTGGAATTAATTCCATCTATGGGATCAATAATCGTACCGTTACGTAAGATAATATCATTCATTTAACCCCCTCCAATTAGAAAGCTGTGTATCCACCATCCACAGGAATTGCTACACCCGTCACATAATCAGAAGCTGAACTTGCCAAAAATACACCAGTACCAGACAAATCTTCTGGCTCGCCCCATCTATCTTGGGGAATTCGACTTAAAATCGAATCATACCTAGGCTGATTAGTTAATTTTATAGGAGCTGTTAATTCAGTGTGAATCCACCCTGGCAGAATACAATTAACCTGAATATTATCTTTTGCCCAAGCATTCGATAAACTTTTGGTCAGCTGAACTACCCCTCCTTTACTTGCAGAATATACTGCTCCTATATCTAGTCCAAATATAGACGTCATGGACCCAATATTAATTATTTTGCCTCCTCCGACATTCACCATATGCCTATAAGCATGCTTAGAACACAAAAAGGTTCCTTTCAAATTAATATCCATTACATGATCCCATTCAGATTCTTCATAATCCTGAGGATCTTTACGAATTGTAGTCCCAGCGTTATTTACAAGAATATCCAACCGTCCAAATCTGTTAACAGTTCCATCAATTAAATTTGAAATAGAATCCTCATCATTAACATCAACAGCCTCAGATGATGCTTGAAATCCTTGGTCTTGCAAGCCCATCACAGCATCATTCATCTTTTCAACATTTCTAGCGGCTAAAACTACTGAAGCCCCAGCTGAAGCTATACCTGTAGCAATACCTAGACCGATCCCTCCATTACCCCCAGTAATAACGGCAACTTTACCTTTAAGATTAAACATTATAACCTCCCAAGACATTTTTTTAAGTCTACAATTAGACCGATTTTTTTCCAAGTTAAAATAGTAACCGAACGTAATACTATCAACTAAATATAGAAGTTTTACTCTCGATATCTCTGAACTACACCTTCAAAAGGAATTAATGTTCCATTTTTCAATTCCAAGACTACATCAGCTAATGCAATCAACGTGGAATCATGAGTTACAGCGACAACACTAATTCCACGTTCCAAAACCATTTCCTTAAACAACTTGAAGATAGCATGTGCGTTTAAAGAATCTAACTCCCCAGTAGGTTCATCTGCAAGTACTAGAACAGGATCCTTAGCTAATGCTCTTGCAATGGCTACACGTTGTTGCTCGCCTCCTGAAAGTTCATAAGGCCTGTGTTGTGAACGCAAAGTGAGCCCAACAAGATCTAAAGCTTCTAAGGTACGTTTTTTTCGGTCACTAGCTTTAGCACCTGAAATTCTTAAAGGAAGTTCAACATTTTCATAAGCTGAAAGAAGAGGGAGTAATCCAAAACTTTGAAAAACAAATCCAATCTTGTGTCGACGAATATTCAATAACTCACGTTGGTTCATTAACGATAAATCTGAGCCTTCAAAAAGAACCTTCCCCTCACTAGGCAAATCCAAACCACCCATAATATTCAACAAAGTAGTTTTGCCTGACCCGGAACGTCCTACAATTGCTACAAATTTTCCTTTAGATAAGGACCAGTCAATACAACGTAATGGAGAAACAGTTTCTCCTCCCATTTCATAACTTCTGGAAACACTTTCTAGAGAAATGATGGTTGAATCAGACATCAATGCTCCATTCGCGTAATTTCTTGGAGGTTTTCAGGACTTATAATGATCTCACCGTTTTCAATCCTTACTGTTGCGTGCACTCCAAGATCTAACTCTTCCATCATCACTTGCGGAATTTGAATTCTTCCACTCGCATCAATCAAAGTAAATTGATCTAAAGTATTTTCTTCCCGAGGAAGATCACTCCCCAAAATTGTTCTTTTACGAATCTCCATAGACATTTTTCCATCCCTAATCATTACGACTCTATGGACCTTATATGCTATATCTGGATCATGTGTAACAATTAAGATAGAGGTATCCATTTTGTGATTTATTTCAGTAAATAGATCCATAATCTCAGAAGCAGTAGAATCATCTAATTCTCCCGTTGGTTCATCAGCAAGCAAAAGAGGAGGAGAATTTGCCAATGCGACCGCAATCGCTACACGTTGTTGCTCTCCTCCAGAAAGCTGGCTAGGCTTATGTTTTCTTCTTGATTCAATGCCAACAAGATTCATTAATTCGAGAACTCGATCATCACGTTCCGATTGTGAAATCCCATTTAACATCATTGGTAAAGCTATATTTTCCTCTGCTGATAAATAATTAAATAAATTCCTGCCAGTTTGTTGCCAAATAAAACCGATTTTTCTCCTGCGGTAATTAATGAGTTCTTTTGAAGAAATTTGGAGTAAGTTATCATTTCCCACAAATACTCTTCCTGCAGAGGGAGAGTCATAACCCGCAAGGATATTCAATAAAGTACTTTTTCCACTACCAGAAGCGCCAACTAATGCAACAATCTCTCCTGGATTCATCTCAAAATCTAGGCCTCGGAGTGCCACTACTTCCAAGTCGGCGATTTTATAAATTTTAAATAAGTCTTGACAATGTATGTAAGGTTTTAAATCTTTTGAATCCATAAAATAAGTCTATCTTTCACCCAATCTAAGAGTTCGTTGAATGGATAACTTGTTAGCAAACCATACCATAAGCATCATTACCAAAGTGAAGAAAATCCCCATAAACAAATATGCGGCTATCAAATTACCCCAATCAACCTCAATTACAAATGGAGGCAATACAGCATGGCCATAATCATTGTGTGCCAAAAACGGCATAATTGTTGCCGCTAAACGAGCTCCCATCCATGACCCTAAAATCAAAGCTGTAGCTATAACTAAAATTTGCTCCATCCAAAGCAAAGACATTAATTGCCTTGATGATAGTCCGATAGTTCTCATTAAAGCAAATTGTAATTCACGATTCTGAAAAGACACATATGAATGAACCAAAAATCCAACAGCGCTCACTAACAATACTGACCCAAATGCCACAAAAAGCAACCCTGACCAGCCAGCAGAAACGAGAGGATCTACTGTGCTGGCTAATAACGATTTTGATCGGTCCTTTACTTGTTGGTTAGGGAAAGGTTCAAATAGAAGATGATCGATCAGATTTTTTCTTTCGTCCCCTTCCAGATCTGATGAAATCCAAATTTCATTGATATTAAGTTCCCCTTTAGTCGTCGCCAAATTACTAAATCTGCGTAATGTATCTAGGTCAGCAATCAAATATTGATTTGATATTGTATTAGCAGTAGGAAAATATGAAAACTTTTCAATAATTTTAATATCTAACGGCCTACCTAATAAGGATAGTCTGACATTAGAACCTACACGATGACCTGTGGTAGTTAAAAACTTTTCGTTAGCTAAGACTGGCACATAATCAATCTTAGATCCAAAATATATCCCTCGGCTGCTCCTAGATTGACCCGCAGACCATGAAAACTCTGCTGCAGTCGTATTTTCAATTCCTATCAAATCTTTAAATTGCAATTTATCAGTTTGGGATCCCTGAGACATCTTCAAAATATTCGAAAACTTTTCATCATCAAATTCGTGCAATACTTTTTGTTCAACTCGTGCAAAATCTGTTCTATAGCTGATCGAATCAATCATCAAACTTCCTGGAGTTAATGCCCCCATAACACTTGGGTTATGAATTGTTAATGATACTAATCTCATTGGATGCTCAGGTTGCAATGGCAAATACCTTACTTGTCTCCTCCAAAAACTTCTGCCCTGTACAATGCCTTTTTCAAGTCTTACTTCCCTTTCAATCCATTCGCCAGATATTTTAGGACATTCAATATTTTCAGCCTCTTTTGGTGCGATGTTGGAAAACAACATTGAGGACCTTTCGTAACATAATTTCCCAAAATTATAATTAAAATACCTTCCATTGGAGTCCAGGAGTCTAGCAGATAACACTAAATCATCTCTTGATAAATGAGGCATAAACCGCACTATTAATGAAGTCGCATCACCTGGAATCAAAATCCCTTCTGGGAGCTCATTTGAACCCAATTCTTTGAGCAGGTCATCTAACGGAGAATCCGCAAAATCATCACGTGCCCAACCAACTTTTAGAAATTCATTTGAATCCACAGCAAGCATTTCATAAGTATCACCTGAAAGCTTGCTAACATCATATCCAAAACCTCTTATAATCGGTGTCGCTTTATCAACACCAGAAATATTTTCGTATGCTTTAACTACATCCTTACTATCCCCCTTGTCATTAAGGGTAATGTCAGAAATTTTTATGTCTGCTCCGGTTGAATAAAGGACTCTTTCCTTAAAACTCCTTTCTAAAGTACTTCCGAAACTCGTAGCAAATACTCCTAAACCTGCAGTTAATACCAATAACAATGCGAGTCGTGCATAATGTGTGGGATTTCGAGACATATTCCATAACCCAAGCATAGGGCCAACGGGCATAACAGATGAAAGCAATCGACTTAAAAATCTCATCGCTAATGGGAAAAGCCTCAAAATTATTAGAGCTGCACCTACCATCATTAATGCGGGAGTTACTAGCATCAGCTGAGATATTACCATCTCACCAAATAACTGTGTTCCGATAACAGAACCTTGCTCTGTAAGTTGCCTGAAAAGCAACAATCCCACTATTATCAACATTACATCAATATAATAACGCTGGAACAAAGACTGCCCTATGGGCCTCGAAGTATTTGAACGATTATTTTGAACCCCGATTCTTGAAGCATGGATTGCAGGAATCAACAATGCAAAAAAACTTAGAACTCCTCCAACACATCCCATTGAAAATGCTGCTGCTGTTAATTGTACCGGTAATAAATCCCCTCCGGTCAATCCATCAAATACAGGAGTTATCCCAAGAAAACTGATCACAAAAAATGCCAGTATCGGACCTAACACTGAGGCAATTAGACATACAGAAAACCCCTCTACCAAAAACACTCCCAGAATTTGGAGGGAATTAGCCCCTCTAATCCTCATCAAGATGATTTCTTCTTTTTGTTGTTCAACAAGTATCGTTGCCAACATAATCACATAGTACAAAACCACACAAACTATCAAAACCATTAAAATCATCATGGGGAATTGAGAAAAAAACTGCCGCGTTTCAAATTTATGCATTGCCTCGTCTAAAGAAGTGTTCTCTCTATATGAAAATGCCGCCGCAGTTAAGGAAGACCTCAAATCAATCAAGTTGTTTTGTGCCAAAAAAATGTTTTTTGTACTAATTGCGTTTGTATCGGATTCCATTAACCAGAGATATGTCGCATTCATTTTAGGGAATGCCGGACCCAAATTTGTCATAAATGACTCTTCAGAAATGTACAGTGGAATTGTATCCATACTTTGAGTCTTTGCTTTCATAACCCTATCTTCTAAGTACCAAAGATTGTCAGTCTCATCCTCTTTTTCAAATATTCCACTGATAGTCACCGATACAAAAGGTGTTACATCGTCCCAATAGGGAATAACTGAAAATTTGTCACCCACAAATAAGTTATAATCTGTAGCAGATTCAGAAGAAATTAATACTTCTAGTTCCAAAACATCCCCAAATTTTACTTTTCCCTCTTTGGATGGCCACCTTCCATCAGATAAAAATACGTAATCACCAAACTCAGGGAAATAAGAAAAATAACTCCGCGCATTATCCTCGCCAGAATTGATTTCATCACCAGACGGTGTAATTGAGAATGTAGGAGTCTTGCCGGCATGTTTGATTTGACTCACAAACCATTTCATGTCTCTTTCATAATGCAATTCCATTACATCAATTATCTTTTGAGATTCATCATAGGATACGGGGCCACGGTCCGCTTGAAGTAAAATATTTAATTCATTCTTTTCATATCCTTCAAATGTATGTTGTAGAGAAACTTCCTTTAAAGTATCAAAATACAAAACGGTACCTGCCATGATCATTGAAGATAACAACACGCCAATAACCACAGTAAAATACAACTGCCAATGCGATAAACTACGAGAAAGTATCAATTGGATCGCAAGAAAACTTTTTTGAACAATATTTCCCAAAATTACTCCTCAGCACGAGAAATCGAATTGAAGTCTATACGACTAAATTGATAAGCAGAAATAATTAAACACACAATCATGAGCGCCATTATAGAAACATAAATTGGAACTATCATCCACCAATTGACTATTAGTACAAATGGGGGCAGAAACCTACCTCCATATTCAGTTACAGCAACGCTAGATATCAATATTTCACTCATTTGCAAAGCTGCCCAAGTCCCTAAAAACAATCCAAGAATTCCAATTGTTATATGTTCAAAATGCAAAATTATCAACATCTGGATTTTTGATAATCCAAATGTTTGCATAAACGCAAACTCTCTTCTTGATCTAACTCTTAAAACCAGTAGATAGGTTAAATATCCTAATCCCCCGATCAAAAAAATTACAACAAAACTTGCAATAACAGCCATTTTCCACCCTAATGCTATCAAGGGGTCAGAATTTAGATTTTCAAATTCCTCACTCCTTGCATTCACTGCGCCTATTTGATTCAGCCTCGCCCGGAATTCATTATCACTAGCATTTGGTGCGTGTACAAAAATTTCCGTTGGACGAATCTTTTGACCGTCTGTAACAATGTTCATATAACTCATCACAGAATCCAAATCTGCGATGACAAAACCACCATTTGCAGGGTCAAGAGTTGGAAAATATTCTACTGAGTCTACAATTACAGATTTTATGGGGTTATCAAAAATCTTAATTAAAATTTGATCTCCCACACGACTATCATTTTCGATCAGAAATGAATTGCTAACCATGATAGGAAGCACTGATCCAAAGTTAAGATTAAAAATCCCTCTAGAACCTCGGTGAGTTAATCTCCCAAACTCAAATCGAGCACATTTGCAAAATTCGTTCTGATCATTAGTCTCAATTTGGATTAAATCTGATGCAGATAGTGAAATCGCTATCGGACTCCAATCCAAAGGCCCTTCAAAATTTTCTAAAATCACCTTGTTGGAATCCACATCAGAAAATGCAAAAATATCACCAATTGATAAGGCGCCGGGTGTTGCAACTGGCCCATGTCCGTGCTCAAAAATTTGTACTGAAGCTAAATTCATTGGATGTTTCAAATTTTCTGGAATCGCTGCCGATGCTGTTATCCATTCACTACTTCCCAAATCTCCAAGAGTCGAAAAACCTACAACTCCTCTATTATCAATAAAATACAATCTCAACTTAATAGCCTTAAAATTACCCGAGGATTTGAAATTCATCCCGACATGGGTTGTTTCTTCCGGTATTAAAATCGGTTGATGAATTGTTTTCGGACGAATCATTGAAAATAACTCTCCGATTTCCTCATCGGAAAAATCATCCCTGAACCAGAGGGTTTTAGCTTCAGCAAATGAATCTATTCCTAAAAATTCAAATGAATTCCCTAAGCTCGCGGTTATTGCCTTTCCTGAGGATCTATATGCAAACATACTATTGATATCATTATCAAAAGCTTTTAATTCATTGTCTACAGAACTTCTATCAGCAATTAACATTCGGGGAATTGATGAAATCAAATAATCAGAACCGACCTGGTATGAAACTCTATCGGAACCACTTTTGTCTAGAGTAGTTCCAATAGTAGCACTCAAAACACCGATGCACGTAACCAAACTCAACAACAAAATAGGCCAAATATACTGTAACGGATTCCTAGAAAATTTCCATAGCGTCAACGTGTATCCAAGAGGAGCAATTTGTATCACTTTCCCGAGCAACAAATAAATTATTCTCAGAGGACCCAGCAAAATAATTATTATCAATGAAAAGATTAATGGATCAACTGTCTTGGGAGCATACATCCAAAACAATACCACGGATAAAAGCAATTCAATTCCAATACAAAGTCCAAAAATATTTTTGGAAGTAATTTTATTCAAGCACCAGTACAAAAAACCAATCAACAGTAAGAAAAGTAATGGGGTAATTACTCTATTAAGGTCACTATCCAACCATCCTTGAATCAAAAACAAAATACCAGAAAAACCAATTGATGCAAGAGCCAAAAAATTTACAATCCACACCGATTCTCCGCTCAAAAACCTAACTAGTGCAGGGAATAGACGTAAAAACATTAATACTACTACTAGCAAATATAACATTGGAGCAAGTAATGCAGTTTCATTAATTTGGTTTGCCGTATGTATGCCCCCACTAACGATACTTCCTCGTTGGTTCAATTCCCAAAACACAATTGCTGCCAAAATCAACAAGGCAAAATCAATGAAATATTTTTGAAAAAATGGCTCGATCGGTGGACGAGACAACCTAAGATTACTAAAGATAGAAGTATTCCTATTCGTTAAGAAGACAGGGGCCAAATAAAGAATCAAACATACTGCTCCAGTAACACCTGATACTAGAAATGAACTAGAGACCAATTCTACTGGTAAAAATTGCCCATTTGTTAAACTGCTAATGTTTGGCAATTTGCCGCTTGAATAAACTACGGCAAGAGAGGCAAATGGTGACAATATCACCGATATGAATGCAATAAATATGCCCTCAAGTAAATATATTTTTAAAAGCTGTAACCTACTCCCTCCACGAGAACTCAATCGGAAAAAGTCCTCTTCACGTGCTGAGGACAAAAAAGAAACCAGCATTCCTAAATAGAACAAAACAGTCATAACCATCATTGAAATCAAAAGAACCATTGGGATGCTTGTAAAAAACCTTTTAACAGCTAATGAGCTAAGAATGGGCTTAAGTCCGGTCAAAAAACCTGAACTGGGAAATGATTCCGAAATCTCAACTTGAAGATCTTTCAATAATTTGTCTAGAGAGTCAGGATCAACATTTCTAAGAGAATTCTTTTCTAAATATATAAAAGAAGTTGATTTGCCTAAAGACCCAGGAAAAATAGATTCAAAAGCTTCAGCAAATGGATTTTTATTAACGAAAATCGATACTGGCTGGGATAATTCGATATAATCTGGATCTATCTCTGGAGGAGTTTCAAACACACGAGGCTCAAGTAATCCATCAGCAGAAAAATGCCAAAATCTATCTTTTTTATCATTAGGCTCAACAATGCCAACAATTAAAACACCCAACCTATCAAAATTCATCGAAGGTGAAAAGGTTGCCATCGATCCTACCTCAAGACCAAAGAATTCTGATTGAAAGGGAGATAAAACGCCTTCAATGTATTGTCGACCCTCGTCATCTAGTAAAACCTGATCAGAAGGGAATCTCCCTTCTATTACTCGCACCATAGATTCAAATCCATCCATTGACTGAACCCATCCAATAGGACCTTCATCTTTCGTCCCAAATTCTGCCAATGGATCCTTAGGAGTTCCCACTAAAAGATTAGGACTTTTCAAAATACGTGTGTGGCCGGAAGAAAATTCAGACAAATAAGATTCAATCAATTGATCTAACATCACACGACTGGATTGGATATCTGCCGAATTGACTGGAATATTTGGTACTGTTAAAGCAATATCGATAAAATCATCCGATGTTTGTTCAACAGATTTATTAAGACTAATTAATTTCAGCGAGTGATTATATGTAGGTGCGATTGCAACGACAGTACTTGCAATGAAAAATCCAACAAATATACTTAAATACAAATAACTATGAGACAAAATCCGGTTTTTTATCAATTTCATTGTTTCAAAACCAGACGAAAGATTGATGTTCATTAATTCTTATTCACTGAAAACTAGCTTTATAACCCAATATTTAGGGCAACTTTTTCAAAATGATAATCTGAGTCCCCAAATGCAATCTCATTGGCCTTAACACGCCTGGAATAAAGCTGAAGACTATGCTCCTTAGTAAACCCTATAGCCCCATGGCACTGGTGAGCGGTAGCACAAATTCTTTGAGAGGCCTCACTTACCCATGCTTTTGCCATCGCAATTTCACTCGAAGATTCCATATTATTAGCCAATCTCCATGCTGCTTGATACGTCAAGTGCCGTGAACCCTCGAGATCAATTGACATGTTTGCACAGTGATGTTGAATTGCCTGAAATGTACCAATCGGTCTGCCAAATTGAGTTCGATGAGTTACATAATTCAAAGTCATTTCGAGAACCTTATCACAACTACCCAACATTTCAGCAGATTTCGCAACAGCCGCCATACCCAGAATTTTTTCTAAGATTGGCCAAGAACCATTTACACTACCCAATACATTTCTTTCGTCAACTATCACATTGGTAAAAGTTACTTCTGATTGTCTATCAGAAGCAATAGTTTTAAGCTGATTTTCTGAAATCCCCTGCGCAGATTTTGGAACAAGAAACATTGTCAAATCTTGATCAGACTTTCCTGTCCTAGCAACTACTATCAATAAATCAGCAATGTTAGCGTAAGGTACAAACAATTTAGTACCATTAAGCATAAATACTCCATTATTAAACTCAGCACTAAGATTGATATCAACTGGGTTTAAAGAGGCAGAAATTTCTGTGAAAGCTAAAGTTGATATCAATTGCCCGCTAGTTATCTTAGGAATCCACTCTTTTTTTTGAGCTTCATTGCCTGCTTCCAAAATTGTTAATCCACTTAGTAAAACTGTAGGAAAATATGGACCTGGTAACAATGCCCTTCCCATTTCTTCCAGCAAAATAGTTAACTCAAGAAATCCCATCCCAACCCCACCAAATTTTTCAGGAAAAACTAACCCTATCCAGCCTTGTTGGGCCATTTTGTCCCATAATTCAGGCGTATATCCACTCTTTTCAAGCTCCATGGAGCGAACATAAGCTTCTGTGCACTCTGCCTCAAGGAAGTCCCGAGCAGTACTACGAAGCATTTGCTGAGTTTCATTAAAACCAAAATCCATTTTCACATATCCTTGATTAATATCATCCCCGTGGCAACCCTAAGCCGCGAGTAGCTATAATATTCCGTTGAATCTCCGAGGTGCCAGCAGCTATAGTTACAGATATATTCTGCATAAAACTTTGCTCGATTTCACCTCTCAATGGAACATATTTTGAGTCAGGCTCCAACTGTCCATACATTCCTAAAATTTGCATCCCAAGTTTTGCAATTTTCTGCTGCAGTTCAGTTCCAAAAACTTTCCCAATACTTGATTCTTTATTAGGAACAATACCTTGACTTTGCATATATCCAATTTGGTATGAAATCAATCTGCTCATCTCGATTTCAGTTCTTAACTTTGCTAACCTATGCCGTATAATTGGATCATCAGAGATGAGACAACCATTCCTGTATGTCTCATTGGAAAAATCAATAAGTTCCTCAATTACTCTTCTAGCACTCGCTGAGTACTCGATCCCTGATCTCTCAAAATCTAAAAGAGTCGCCCCCACATACCAACCTCTGTTAACTTCCCCAACAAGATTCTTTTTTGGGACTCGTACATCTTCAAAATTAATCATATTGAAATGATGATTCCCAACCATGTTAATTATCGGCTGAACCTCAACACCAGGAGCTTTCATGTCCAGCAAGAAAAAACTTATCCCTCTATGTTTCGGAGCATCAGGATCCGTTCGTGCCATCATAAACATTTGATCTGCTCTGTGAGCCATCGATGTCCATACTTTCGTCCCATTAATCACATAATCATCACCATCTTCAACAGCCCTTGTTTCCAACGAAGCCAAATCCGAGCCCGAGCCAGGTTCAGAATAACCTTGACACCATTGAATTTCCCCACGAGCTATCTTAGGCAAATGTTCTCGTTTTTGTTCTTCGGTCCCATGAATCATAAGTGTAGGAGCAAGCATGCGAACTCCAAATGCGTCTCTACCTGGAACGCGATTGTACTCTACTTCTTCAGCAAAAATGACCTGCTTTATAATTGAAGCTTCTTGACCACCATATTCCTTTGGCCAAGCCATAGAAAGCCATCCCTCTTGAGCCATTTTCTGACGTATTTTTAGAGTGAATTCCCAATCAGATTCTGAATCTCCCAACGAACCTGTCCAATCATCTGGCAATTCTCTGAGGAAGAAATCATGCAACTCTGACCGAAAAGATTCATCTTCTTTTAAGAAAGTATAATCCATGCCTCTTTGCCTTATTTTAAAACGTTGGGATTTTATAAGAATTTTTTGCTAACGAGTGTCATCCGCATTCTAGATAGACAACAAAACCGTGTCAATGTGAAACACATCATTGAATCAAATGGTGTGATCCTTTCAATGATTCATCTCTTGAAATATAATCTGAAGGCAACCAGTAGTTACCAATTGGAGTAAATCATTGACAAACCAATCACTTTTTAGAGAAGCATGGGGGAAATTTCCCACAGGAGTTTCGGTAATTACAACCGTTCAAAAAAATGGTGAAGTACACGGAATGGCCGCAAACGGAATCACATCAGTTTCCCTAGAACCCCCTCTAGTCCTCGTTTGTATTGGCCATCAACGAAATTCATATAAGATTGTTCAACAAACAAAACGGTTTTGCATCAACATACTGAACGAATTCCAACAGAACCTAGCAGAATATTATTCCCGACCTCATGACCAGAGAAGAGACGACATTTCCCCAAACTTTTGGTTTAGTTCAAATGGTGCAGCCATGTTAGAAAATAGTATTGCTTCGATGGACTGTCATTTAATAACCGAACACGTATCGGGCGACCATTCAATTTTTATTGGTACTGTGGACGAAATCAAAATCGGTAATGGTGATCCGCTAATCTACCATAACGGGAGATACACAACGCTTCCAAAAAACCAAGCTGAAAGATAATTCTCTTACCCAATATTACCGGTATCTATATACTCTTGTTCCGCCAGAATCATAAACAAGATCCAACCAGTCCGCCTTTGTGCTATCAAATTTCGCCAATCCCTCATTATGGTAATAAATCCTCTCTAATTCTCCAACAATTATATAAGCTACATCATAATAATCTAATAACTCACGAACCTCATCAATATCTTCAGAGTTGTAAATAGTGCGGACATTATTAGCTCTGATTTCAATGTTAGATCTATAATCCCACCGTTGCTGACTTTGGTGCCATTCCCAGCCTATTATAGTAGGCAATCCAGTATAAATAGACATCCGGCTACCCCACAAATACTGAGGTGTTACTGCTTCCAAAATTACTGGAGACCCAACTACATTCTGTCTCATCCATCTGGCTGCTCCAATATCTGGACCCAAATATATTGGTCTGTCAGAATCCCAAAACAAAGCTCGGTTTGCAAAATTTAATCCATCAAGTGATATCTCTGAACCAATACTAGATTCAAATCTGTCATTGATTCTATTATAAGTGGCTAAAACAGGATATACAGACACCGAAAAAACACACAGTAAAATGCTGATTATCCAGAAATTAGTCCAAAAACGAGAGACCCTTTTGCTGATGATTTTCATTACCAAAACCCACAAGGCACATCCTGAAAAAACTCCTAGCAAAACCCAAATTTGTAAATAAAACTTGAAGATACTATTCATACGTTCAATATCCCCATCAACTCGAAAAATTTCCAACCCTACAATCAAACTAGTCGATGCAACAGTTAGTAATCCTAAGAAACATATAATCCCTGATTTTGAATCGAGTAACTTCAAGGAACTTATTGAAATATATGCGACAAAAGCACTCAGAATTCCCATTAGAATTAAAGTCAATCCAAATTGGGAATACAATCCAATAAGTACCACTAGCATGATGATTCCACCGAACATCAAAACAATGTTAGCTCGGAAATTATTGGCTTTTATCTTGCCCCCCTGCCAATTAACTAATTTGTTTGTTAATTCCCGTAAAGTAGCAATAAACATTGAGCGATAAAAGGAGACGATTAATAAAAGAGGGAACCCAAAAATTGCGACAATTCGCCAAAATTCAGTGGTATGTGTTGTAAAGGCGATTCCATTGAAAAATGTTTCGTAATTTTGATGGTACGGTAAGAAAAGTAGAATGGAAAAAAAGGCAACTATCAATATTTTCCAACTTCCTCGAACAAACAACATTAATGTCAAACCTTTTAGTTTTATATATTCAGAAATTAAAATGGAAGCAGCCAAAATCAAAATCTGAGTTGGATAATCCCAGGCATTAGTAACAAGTAACGCTCCCAATACCAAAGCCGCAATAAAAAGCTTTCCAAATTCTACTGCCTTAATATTCAGATATCCTGAACCAACTGAAACGTAATTTTGATGGATAATTGACATCGAAATAGCGAGACTTAAAATCGAAAAAGGCATAACCATCAAATGTGCGTGTAAATCAGCAAACAAAAATGTGAAAAAAGGAAACTCAGTAATGCCCTCAACAGAAGAGGGCATCATCCTACTACTCTTCCAATAATCAAATTCCATTGATCCAAGGTGATTAGTAAAAGTATTCCCAACCAGCTGAATAATACCGTCAAAATTCCCAAAGACACATACAAAAAATGCCCCGAGTACTCCAGCGATTAACGAGAAAAATCTAGAATAATTTACAAATTTAGTAGCAGAACTGCGAATCCATTCGCACAAATTAAATACTACAGAAACTATTCCGCCAAATGTCATCGAGAAGAATAATGGAACTGACAAATTATAGGCAATCTCGGGCAAAATCCCTAATGATTTAGTAATCATTGCAGTGAGAAAATGCCCAAAATAATAATAATTCATATACCCCCCAGAAAACCAAGGGTCATAAGGTGGCATACTAGTCGATTTAATAACTGCATTAAAATAAGCAAAATCCATTGGTTTCTCACCACCCCTAAACGGATGCCATAAATCCGGGTTGAGCATTCGAATCAGAACAAAAGCCAAAAACGCAATCATAAACAGACATTCGAATGAGAGAAATAATTTCCAATTTCTGAGTAGAATTTTCGCAAAATAATCCCAAAATTTCACAATCAAAAAGAGTGAAAATATCAGTTGTACAATTAGAACTGAAAAAATTGTATCTCTTGAAAACTCAACCAACTGAAAGCTACATAATATCCAAACGGAAAATCCTAGAATTAAAAGGCCGAGTGGTTTTGAAAACAACCACCCTTTATCACTTGTTGAAGAGAAAATTAAAAATGTTATTGGTAATCCAACAATCGTCAGTAAAAGTAGAAATGCTATCCAGAAAATAATTGGGATTCGATTTGCAAGAGATTCAGAATCAAATATTTCTGAAAATGTGCCTCCATTTCTCTGGATTTCCAACAACTGCTTTTCAAGCATCAAATTGATTTCGCTCGAATGTAATTGAGGATATTCAAACGAATCAAATAAAATCTCCTCTTGAATGCGGGAAGATGAAAATCTCCCCACATTCTGAAATATCATTACTTTGGGATTTGTATAGACTGAAAAACTTTCATCCGCATATCCCAAAGAAATACTTAATGGCAAAGATTTCTCCTGGTTCAATTTGCTAGGAGGTGTAAGGTCAGATCTAGACCATGTATCATCTAAAAATTCGAATGGCCCCCAATGCGGTCTTTGTGACTCAAAATGAACTAACTCATAACCCAAATCTCCATTAAATAAATCTTGATAATACGCCCGACTCATTGGATATCTATCTGGAAGCCTAGAAATAGTTCCGTACAAGCGGTTGCTATATATCACCAAAAAGTCGGCTTTCTCTAAGGAGTCTGAAATTAATTTTGTCTTTTGAGGAGTATCAGGATCATACATGGGCAAGTCGATCTGGAGGGGTTTTCGTAGTAAAGGCAAGCCTTCATCCCAATGTTCTCTTAACACGATCGAAGAAATATCAGAATGCTGCTGCAACCATTCTGATGACTGCATGGCGGAGTGTGCTTCAGACCGCATATTAATATATCCTGCAGAATAAATGATCGTTCCGCCAAGCACAATCACAACGAAAATTAACACAACTAACCTTGGAGAATATGCAGAAAAAGACTTATAAACCTTTTCCCAAAAAGCTTTACAAAAAAGTGCTCCATAAATAAACAAAAATGGGACAATTGGGAGAAAATATCTCAGGAATTTGACTTCAAAATTCCCCCAAATCAGAATGTAGGGAATCACCCAGCACAAAGATAAAACTATTAATCGAGATTCATAAGTCCGAAAAAGTAATGTGAACAACAAACTGGTTGCTGAAATGACACCCGCTGAAACAATCACTATCAAAGTGTTCCCAAATACTACTAAGATCATGATTGGCAGAATCAAACCAAAAACAATATATGCAACCGAGATCTTTACTGGAAGTCCTCTAAATAAAACATATACCAGTCCCAGCCAACTTAAAATTGCTAGAGGAATCCCTAAACCCCAAACGCTCAATTGTTTGAAATGATACAGATAGGGGAGTGTATCAAAATATTGCCGCGTGTATGGATAATCAAGAAATCCTCTTACCATCAAAGATTGCTCTCTTAAGTCAGCAAAAAATTGAGAGTGGTCTAACAATGCATATGGCTGAGCAATCAAGAAAACTAAAATGGTAGCAATTATTCCCAAGAAGACCCCTTTTAAAACTTGGGTTGCTCTCAATGTAAGGGAGAGCAGTTGCCCTGAAAAATTTTGGGGGTGCACTAAATAAAACAGGTGAGCAATTATGAACACAGACGCAATAGGCATCAAACTAATTTTAGTGGCTAGACCAGCACCAAGAAAAATTCCTGCAAAAACTGAATCTGTCCATTGGCAATCGATCGCCAGACGATGCAAAAAATACATTGTTGCTACCGTAAAAAATGTAGCAAAAGTATCAACTGTTAAGAACGAACTAAGTTGGACATGTATCACAGCAATTGCTATGAAAGCGGGAACAAGAATTGTCCACTTTGATTCCACTAATTTTCTAGCCAAAAGAAACGAGAAAATAAGTGTACCTAAATCAGCTAGTGATGACAAAATTCGGCCCAAAATTCTTAGATCATTAATTTCAGCAGTAGTAAACTGAGAAAAAACATATCCTGCGAACTTCATTAAATATATTGGAGCACTGCCATAGGCAAACCAAGCAGGATTCCAACTGCTTTCTTGTGCATCAAACAAGGTGTGCAATTGATCAAATGCAGGAAAGGACAATTCTTGGATTTTAAACAAAATCGCCCGCTCATCAGGATGTGGCGTCCAAAAGAACCCTTCATCCCAATTCAATCCAAACGATCGAATCAAAATAGCTAGAATCAAAATCAATGGAAACACAATATAGAGATCCCATTGATTTACTATTTTGGTTTTGATCGACATAGAACCTTCCTGTTGAAAAAATCTATTCCCACTCTCTCACTCTAATCCACATATTCTTAGTTGCAAATATGCTATAATTTGCCCCCTTGGAGAGATGGCCGAGTGGACGAAGGCGCCGGTCTCGAAAACCGGTATGGGTTCATTCCCATCGTGGGTTCGAATCCCACTCTCTCCGCCACAATTCTAACAATTTTTAGCTAAAACAGACTTCCATTAGAATAACAAACAATGATAAAGTTCTATCCCAGCAGTGTAAACAAAGAAAAATTGATCAAAGATTTCAATTGTTTAGTGTCGTACTATTTATTGGAGAGGTGCTAGAGTGGACGAATAGGCGCGCCTGGAAAGCGCGTGTCCTCGCAAGAGGACCATGGGTTCGAATCCCATCCTCTCCGCCATTTTAATCAAATTATAATATATCCTCCTAATCATATCCTTCTAATCGAAATGAAAAAGATCGAACAAAAAACCAAAAAACGGATGACAAATCACAATAGCATGTAATATAGTTTGCATCTATGTGCAAAATTCAAAAACAATGTAGACCAAAACCATGAGCAAGAATCTTGTAATAGTTGAATCTCCAGCTAAAGCTAGGACAATAGGTCGTTTCCTAGGAAAGAGCTATATTGTCAAAGCCTCTATGGGGCACGTTCGTGACTTGCCAAAAAGTGGGCTTGGAATCGAAACTTCTGACAGATCTTTCGAGCCAAGTTATCGCGTAATGCCCGACAAACGAAAAATAATTACTGAACTTAAAAATGCCGTAAAAACTGCAGATGTTGTTTATTTAGCTACCGATCCTGACCGAGAAGGAGAAGCAATATCATGGCATTTAATGGAAGCAACAGGGATACCAAAAGAAAAAGC
>CAZWTJ010000014.1:0-26732 GCA_964637555.1 uncultured Dehalococcoidia bacterium
TTTTAAAACTTGGGCCAAATGCACCAAATACATTATTCATTTCATGTTTGCTAATTGAACCGTGTGTACCTAGATTTATATCTCCTTCGGAACTATAAATCATCCCGTGATAACCTGCTACATTTTTTCCTGAATCCCATTGAAACGACATTGTAACATCAGGGCAACGAAGCCCTTCAATGCCAATCAAATCAGCAGGTAGTAAGCCTTCTATATGACCCGTTTTCGAAGAATAGAACATAGGCCCACACCATTCAAATTGCATTAAAGTTCTAGCTAATTTTGCAGCAAGCTTATTATCTGAATTTTCTACATAAAAGAGGACACTACCTCCATTTGGAGCTATAAGAATTTTCTCATCCTGTTCATTTTCCAACAATCCAATTTTAATTAATTCTTTCCTTACATCAATAACACCTTTAATCGTGGAATATCCATGATCCGAAATTATTATCACGTTCGTATCTTTTGAATTGTCAATTTTACGAATTTTTCTAATCAAGTCTCCAAAACATTTATCTGCATACTTTATTGCTTGAGTCCCAAGTTCATACCCTACGCCATTCGCATGGTGTGATTTATCAGGTTCTGAAAACCAAATAAGTCCCACAGTTGGATTTATTTCAGGAATGAAATATTTGGTCATTACATCAACACAATGGTTTAATCTTTTTTCATTTGGTACACTCTCTAATGGCCAATCTCCAACTATCGACTTTAATGTTTTTTCTAAAGAATATGGGAGTGTAAATTCTGGATTAACCACTGCTCCACCATTGGTATGAGCATTTGGGTTTTGCAAGAATGAATTGCCGCTAGTTCCTGCTCCAATAGCAACGAATTTTTGTCCAAAACGATTTAAGATATCTCCAAGATTTTCAACATACAAAACTTCCCCTAATTTTTCGCGCACACTTTCAAGCATGGGTTGCATTACTGAAAAAATTAAATTTGAATCAAAGTCTCTCATCACAACACTGTTAGCTGCAATACCATGAGAGCCCGGATATCTTCCTGTAAACATTGATGTTGCATTAATTCTAGTTACTGAGGGATATACTGCATGATGATTTGTAAAGGTAACACCCTCATTTAAATACCCATATAAATGAGGCATTAAATCTTCATTTATTTGATTTGGTTGTAATCCGTCAAAGGCTACTATTAATACTTCCATAGTAGTAAAATATCACATTTTAAAAATGTGTCATAGACATCTACACCCACATAATTATATGGACACATAGGGTTTAATTTCAGAGAACCATCTCACTCCATTAAACCAGACAGTGACTCCTAGAGCTTCAACATGCATACCGTTGCTTTTATTTCCACTACTTACCGTCCTTCCATTTAGCAACTTTCCTATTTGCGCATGTCTTATAATTTCCTAAGATTTAGAATTGCAGGGGCTATTCTCAGAGGTTACAACCGTAATCCTTCTTATTTATAAAACTTCATCTGTTAGTACGACCCATCTCTCATTTCTGTCGATTCGATTTTCAACTTCCCACTGCCGTCTGACATTATGCTCTGAATCAAGGTCCATGGATCCTTTTACGGTGAACTCATCCCAAGGGTCAATTCCTATAATCTCTACGGCCCTTGTTGGATAATAGCGGTTCAGGTTTTCCCCGAGGAAATATTGAATTATTTGAGAGGGGAGATTGAATTGCATGCAGTCAGATGGACGGATGAACTGAAGGTGCAGCATAACTGGAACTTCTTCACCTTTATCATTCTTTAGGGGAGCTACTCCACCGGAATTTATTGCAGAACGATATTTATCTAGTTCTTTCTCGCCCTCCCAAGGACGAAACATAAGCCAGTCCTCGAAAGCCTGCCGCTGTTCAGGACTACCCATTTCCTCGAAAGCTTTCTGCATATCCATCATGCAAAGCAAATCGTAATCTGTAACACCTTGAAAATTATAGTATTGAAGGAAATATTGCAGATACCGTAGATCCAGGTGGTCCAATGAATCATAGGGTGTTTCATGCCCATACTTAGTTTCCATAAGAACTTTATCATAAATGAGTTTGAGCTCAGCCCTAAAATGAAAGTCTATCCCAGCTTCTGTCAGCGCCAATGCATCTGTCCAGTCAACCTCTTTGTAATCTAGCTCGCTCTCGCCCATTCGATAGGCTTGTTTCGCTGCAGCCTTACGCCACTTGAATACGGAGTCTCGAGACATTCCTTCCCCTCTAGGATGTTCCTTCTGACACTCAGGACATTCGAACTTACTTGTTAATCTTTCAAGAATCTCTGATCCCATGGGATAAGGAATCTTAAGAATGGGTCTATGCTTATTTGATTTGTATTTATTTGGATCAAATCGGCTACCTGAAACATATATACTCCAGCTTCTTACAATAAATTCCTGTACTGATGCAGAGTCATTACCATTATGTTTTATAAATTCCGCTAACTCATACTTATGTTGATTTGTGAGAACGAAGCACTTAGACATGGAATATTCCCCGGTACGGGAGTCGAAATATTCTCTAACTTTCCTCGGTGCCATTATTGACTTCCTAAATTTCTTGAATTTCTGATGTAAACATACACTTTAATAAAAACAACTTACATACAATCATCCTAAGACAACCCTAGGAGGATGTCAAAATTGAAATTTCAACAAGTGTCTATAACAAATTGTTTAAGTTGTGATAGATACTTATCTTTTCACAATGGCAGTATTGCGTTTCAAGGGGGTATTCCCAAGGACACAAATAATCCTATGAACTTCGAGATATCATGTTCAGCAGGGGCATACCATCATAGTTGCATCCCCCAAGACGCTCATCATTCAATAAGACTTGAACATTTGAAATCAGAAATGGATGCGCTATATTGGACGCATAAATACAATTTGGAACCATGGTTCCAAAATTCAAATTGGTGGCCATTAATAACCAACATGTTCAACATTCACCCCTAAGCAAAAGTGATTTGATGGGGTGTCATTGGGGGTAGTAAACGCATCTCTTGTGGAGGTACAAGGACCTAACCTACCCAAGAACACTAATGTTCCATGATTGTTCCACCATTAAGATTTATTGATTGCCCAGTAATCCATGAGGCAGCCTCTGTACACAAATAAGCCATGAAAGCTCCAACTTCTTCTGGAGTACCGTTACGTCGAATAGGAGTATTCTTAGCCATCTCTTTCCATCGAACTAATCTGTCGATATCATCCATCCGTGCAGTGTCAACTGCACCAGGGCATACTGCATTAACATTAATACCATGCGGACCTAATTCAGCTGCCAACGATTGTGTCATACCAACAATGGCGAAGTTCGCTGCATTATATGCCAAAGTATTAGGTACGCCTCTTTTTCCAGCGCTAGAAGAAACATTCACAATTTTTCCCCCATCTCCCTGTGCAATCATTTGACGAACTGCGGCTTGCGTACAAAGGAAAGCTCCCGTAATTTTAATATCTACAACTCGCTGAAAAACGTCTTCTGGAACATCTAACATTGGTAACCGATCTTTCCCCCTTGGATACGCAGCATTATTCATTAAGATATCAACTCTTCCGAACTCACTTACGGTTTCAGTGATTACATCTTCAACTTGAGCTGCATCAGTCACATCTAGCGGCATGGTCAAAGCTCTTCGGCCATAAGATCTCACTTCATCTGCAACACTATCTACACCTTTCCATGCAACTTCTTTCTCATCATCGGGAAATGTATCTGGAGAACGATTGGTTCCAGTTATTACAACATCAGCACCCAATCTAGCAAGTTCTAGCACAGCAGATCTTCCTATACTACGCATTCTACCGCCACCGGTAACAATAGCAATCTTTCCATCTAACTCACCCATAATCTCTCCTTATTTCAAAAAAGTCTATGTATTTATTTATGTCATCCTTGGCAGAAAATTGGACCATTCATTGGCCTGTTCATAAGCAAAAGCTATCTGGAGTATTTTTTCTTCCATCATTGCATCTCCCATGATTTGCAATCCAACTGGAAGACCATCTGAAAGGCCGCACGGAATTGAAATGGCAGGGATCCCAGCAATATTAGCCGGCATAGTGAAAATATCATTTAAATACATTTTTAGAGGATCATCTATCTTTTCACCGAATTTAAATGCAGTTGTAGGAGTAGTGGGAGATACAATAGCATCATAACGTTCAAATGCGGTTTTGAATTCCTGAATAATCAAAGTCCTTACTTTTTGAGCTTTTAAATAATAAGCATCATAGTACCCTGATGAAAGTGCATAAGTACCTAACATAATTCTTCTCTTCACTTCAGAGCCGAAACTCTCATCTCGAGTTCGTTCCAATGATTCCCAAAACCCCAAATCATCTTGATTGGAAAAACCGTATTTAACACCATCATACCTTGCAAGATTTGCAGAGGCTTCCGAAGGGGCAATTAAATAATAAACGGCCAGAGCATTGGGAGTGCTGGGCAATGAAATTTCCTCAACATCTGCTCCTAGTGATTCTAATGTCTTAATAGCATTTTTAACAATTGTGGAAACTTCAGCATTCATTTCAGGAGGAAAATATTCAATAGGGACTCCAATCTTTAATCCTGACAAATCTGACCGAAGAGACATTTTATAGTCAGGCAAAGAGTTCGAAATAGACGTGGAATCCAAAGGATCATAACCAGCAATTACATTTAGAACTTCAGCACAATCAGAAACATTAATAGTTAACGGGCCAACTTGATCAAGTGAACTAGCAAACGCTACTAGTCCAAATCTACTTACTAATCCATATGTGGGTTTTAATCCAACAATTCCACAAAAAGAAGCTGGCTGCCTAATGCTCCCTCCAGTATCCGACCCCAAAGAGTATGCAGCTTCTCCAGACGCAACTGAAACAGCAGGTCCGCCACTACTACCTCCAGGAACTCGTTCAACATCCCATGGGTTTTTAACTGGGAAAAACGCCGAGTTTTCATTACTGGAACCCATTGCAAATTCGTCTAAATTCCCCTTGCCTAGTAATACCGCTCCGTTGTCATATAATTTCTCTACTACAGAGGCATTATAAACGGGGATAAAATTTTCTAGTACCTTTGAAGCACATGTTGTTCTTACATCTTTTGTAGACAAATTATCTTTTAGCTGCATAGGTATACCCGTAAGTGGGAATGCATCACCTAATGAAAGTTTCAAATCAGCTTTTTTAGCATGTTCAACTGCAAGTTCATCGGTGACAGTAATATAAGCTCCAAGTTCAGAATCAGAAATTTTGATCTTTTCTATATATTCAGTCGTTAAATCTAATGAAGAAATCTCGCCCCTTCGGAGCAAATCAGATGCCTCTATTACAGTTAATTTTGTTAATTCTGACATCCTACACTCAATAAATATTATAAATTTTGAAATTGTTCATATCAATCAAAACTATTCCAAGACAGCCCTAATCCTAAATAGATCTCCCTCAGTTCTAGGAGCATTCTTCAACACTTCTTCCAAAGCGAGTGAGTCTGCCAACTCATCATTTCTCATTACAGTATCAAAAGAAACTGGATGAAAAGATGGCTCTATAGATTCAGTATCAATTTTTTGAAGGGCGTCAAAATGTGAAAGTATGTCAGAAAGTTGCACCCTGAAAGTATCTATTTCTTCTTCTGAAAGGGCAATCCTAGCCAAGGAGGCAATATGGCGAATTTCATCGTTAGTTAAACTCATTTTAATCTCCGAAACCCCCAGAGTATAGCAAATGGTAGACTGCACTATCAATAAACAAAAAATCAGCTTCTTAATACCTATGCTAGAATTATCCAACATTTGTGCAACATCTGAAAGCAAATGCTAAAAATTACCGGAGACAAATATGCAAAATATTTCTTTTGACAAAATTACACTTCAAAATGGATTGGAAGTGATACTACATGAAAATCATTCAACTCCTATTACCGCAATCAACGTCTGGTATCATGTAGGATCAAAAAATGAATCTCCTGGTAAAACAGGTTTTGCACATCTATTCGAACACATAATGTTTGAAGGTTCCAAACATCACAATAGTGGGTTTTTTGAACCTTTGGAAAAAGCTGGGGCTGACCTTAATGGATCTACAACCCCAGACAGAACAAATTATTGGGAAACAGTCCCATCAAATTACCTAGAGACTGCGTTATGGTTAGAATCAGACAGAATGGGATTCCTATTAGAGGCCTTAGACCAAAAAAGGTTCGACATCCAAAAAGATGTAGTTAAAAATGAACGCAGGCAAAGTTATGAAAATCGTCCGTATGGACAATCAGAATTATTGCTTAATTCGACTCTATTCCCCAGTCCTCACCCTTACAACTGGCCCACAATTGGATCCCAAGAAGATTTAGACAATGCAAAACTGGATGATGTCAAAGATTTTTTTCGTGAGTTCTATGCCCCTTCTAATGCGAGTCTTGTAATCGCGGGAGATTTTGAAAAGTCTCAAACAATTGATCTTGTAGAAAAATATTTTTCAAGCTTACCACCAGGCAAGTCAATAGATCGAATCAAAAAATTAGACACCTCATTTTCAGGAAGAATAGAACTGTTTCATGAAGACAAGGTACAACTCCCAAGAATGAATTTAAGCTGGCCTACAATTCCTGAATTCGATCAGGATGAACCTGCTTTGGACATTCTAGGATATATACTTTCAGAAGGCAGACAATCAAGATTGCAAAAAGCTTTGGTGTACGATCTCCAAATAGCTAGAAGTTTAGGTTCATACCAATATTGTAGAGAGATAGCAGGGCAATTTGAAATCGAGGTCACAGCTAACGACCAAACGGTTTTACCCAAAATAGAAGATTATGTTTTCGAACAAATTGAGTTAATTAAATCTACCCCTCCTTCTGAACAAGAAATTACTACTGCAAAAAATAAATTCGAAAATATATTGCTAAGGCGATTAGAAAAATTAGGTGGATTTGGTGGAGTTGCAGATCTACTAAACCATTTCAATGTTTTTGCAAAAAATCCTAATGAAATTAATCTTCAGTTGGACCGCTACCAATCCGTAACCGCTGAAGACATTCAAAGAGTGGCCAAATCTTATTTGAACAATAATCATGTCAGAATGTTAGTGATGCCGGAAAACAGTCTAAAAGATATTTCAACGAATTTAGACAGATCAAAAGAGCCTGAGATTCCACTCTTCCCAGATTTTACTCCTCCCACACCAATCTACTCTTCTTTAGAAAATGGCCTCAAACTCTTGGTATTAGAAAAACATGACTCTTTCACTGTAGGCACTACATTATTATTGCACTCAGGTTCAAAGGAAGATCCGACAGAGCTACCAGGGCTTGGAGATCTTACAAACGCAATGATTCTTGAAGGAACTTCCAAAAAAACCGCCGAGGAAATATCTATTGAAATGGATCATCTAGGTGACTCAATTTCAAGAGATATCACCAAAGAATATTCCTCAGTATCTACTACAATGGCAAAGGGTGTTTGGGATAATGCGATTAGAATTATGGCTGAAGTAATTCAAGACCCTTCCTTTCCACCTGAAGAGCTAGAGCGAATAAAATCAGAACGCCTCACAGATTTAAACAGAATCACTGACAGTCCTGTCCTAATGGCTCAACGAGCCATCCCTTCAATTCTTCATGGATCCAAATCGCCGTACGGACACCCCACAAGTGGAGACGAAGTTTCAATTGCTTCCATTTCCAGAGATGACCTTATCAAATTTCACAAAGAGCACTACGATCCTCAAAATACAACAATTGTAGTTGTGGGAAATATCACCTCAGAAGAAGTTTTTAAAACTATTTCAAAGCATTTCTCAAAATGGAAGACTCCAAATCACAAACCGAAAACTTCAGATACTCCAAATATTCAAACGTCTCCAGATTCCCAAGAGAATTCCATTTTCTTAATCGATAAGCCCGATGCACCACAATCGGTGATTTTATCCGGACAATTATTGGTTCCCAGACACCATCAAGATTTTCACGCAATTACTTTGGCAAATTCAGTTCTTGGAGGGCAATTTACAGCTAGGCTCAACTCCAATCTAAGAGAAGATAAAGGATACAGTTACGGATACTTGTCCCAAGTTTCATGGGGAAATGAAACCTCCACACTAATTGCTGGAGGAAGCGTACAAGCTACGGCTACAAAAGAATCCGTTGAAGAAACACTAAAGGAATTCACTGAAATCTGTTCCTCTAAACTCATTTCATCTGAAGAACTTGAAGATTCAAGAGATAGCATCCTTAGAGGAATGCCTTCAAGTTTTGAGACTACAAATAACACCCTGCAAAGACTAATTTCTATCCCAATATACAACTTAGAGACAAATTATTATTCTGAATTTGTGAAGAAAATTAAGTTAGTATCCTTAGAAGATGTACATAGAGTAGTACAACAACACATCATGCCAAATGGATTGAAAATTGTGATTGCAGGAGATAAAACAACTATTCTACCTAAACTCTCAGAACTAGGTCTCCCAATTACTAATATTACTCACAATGGGGAACAAATTAACTAAATTATATTTTTCGACGATGCATTAAAATCGTCCCCAACAACAATCCATATTATGATAGATTTGTATTGCTATGTTTCATGAAATTAATTACGGAGGAAAATATGGCCGATCGATTAAAAGACAAAGTGGCTATAGTCACTGGGGCGGGTAGAGGAATTGGTAAAGGCATCGCAAAACTTCTTGCATCAGAAGGTGCCTCTGTCTTAGTTAACGATCTGGGATGTGAAGTAGATGGATCTGGTTCTTCTGAGATTCCATCATCCGAAGTTATGAAAGAAATTAATTCTGACGGAGGAAAGTCAGTCGCAAGTTCAGCAGACATCTCAACAATGGAAGGCGCCGAATCAATCGTTCAACAAGCAATCGACGAATTCGGACAACTAGACATCCTTGTCAATTCTGCTGGAACAATTCGTGACCGAATGATTTATCAAATGAGTGAATCAGATTTTGATACTATCATCCAAATGAATTTAAAAAGTGTGTTCGCTCCCACTAAATTTGCGAGTATTTTATTTAGACAGCAAAGAAGTGGAAGAGTCTTAAATATTACCTCAGATGCAGGATTGGGAGATATTGGAAGATCCAATTATGCAGCAGCTTCCGAAGGGATTGTTGGATTAACCAGGACTATAGCACGTGACATGGGTCGATACGGTGTTATTTGCAATGCTATTTCTCCAATGGTGGAAACACGGTTATTCCCCGGAAGAGTTGAAGAGTTCAGAGTTGATTCAGGCCCTCATCCAACACGTGATGAAAGAGCCAAAATTGGAAAATCTCCAGAGATTAGTGATTGGACTGGACCTGGAGAACCTGATGACCCCGAAAATGTAGCCCCGCTTGCTGTGTATTTATGTACTGACTCACTTACGAACGTAAACGGTTATGTCTTCGGAATAAGAGGTGGAAGCATCTTTTTATATTCCAATCCAATTGTAGAAAGTAGTATCAACAAATGGGGTACATTCACAATGGATGAAATGGATACATTAGTACCGAAAATGTTCGGTAATGGATTCTAATTTTTCATAGAATTGAGGGTTTATACAATGGGTAACAGATTTGAAAACAGAGTAGCAATTATCACGGGCGCTGGAAGAGGAATTGGCCGTGAGGTTGCAAAACTAATAGCCTCTGAAGGAGGTTCAGTAGTTGTAAACGACTTTGGAGTCAGTCTTGACGGGATGAATTCTTCAAACACTCCCGCAGCCGAAGTTGTGAATGAAATTATGGAAGCTGGTGGTAAAGCCGTTGCAAACTATGATTCCGTTTCAGAATGGGATTCTTCAAAAAATATCGTCCAGACTGCAATAGATCATTTTGGCAAGGTGGATATCCTTTGTAATGCTGCAGGGATTTTGAGAGATCGAATGATTTTCAATATGACTGAAGAAGAGTGGGATGGAGTATTGAGAGTACATCTATATGGTACTTTTAATATGGTAAGACATTGTGTGCCACTAATGATTCAACAAACTTATGGAAGAATTTTACTTTTTTCATCTGGTTCTGCATTAGGTGCATCAGGACAAGCAAATTATTCGGCAGCAAAAGAGGGAATCGTAGGACTAGCCAGGTCATTATCGAGAGAACTGTACCAATATAATATTACTCTTAATGCAGTATATCCTGGAGGTGCCACAAGAATGACTGAATCAATCCCCGAAACAACAACTCAACTTCGACAAACTCAAAGAGCACAATCTACCGCAACGCAAAGCGCACCTATCCGTGGCCCAGAAGCAGCAAGAGACCCAATAAATAATGCTCCGAAAGTAGTTTATTTATGCAGTGAATCATCCGGTAATTTAACAGGACAAGTTGTGGGAACTAGCGGTTGGCCCATGACATTATACTCACCAAGACATGTGATACGAAGTATTCACAAAAATTCCAGATGGACTATTGAAGAATTGGAAGATTTAATCCCAATTTCTTTGGCCCCTGACATAGTGAATCCTTCCCCTCCAACACCTCCTAAAAATAATTAATACGAGGCCAAAAATGAACTGGTTAGATATTCTACTTTTCATAGTTTTAATCCTCGGGACCTTCTACGGATATCGCAAGGGATTAATTAAATGTATCATCATGTTCGGACTGGGATTTGCACTTTGGCACATCGTAACAAACTTCGGCTTAAGTGCAGTCGAATTATTAATAAGCGAACAGATAAATAAATTTATTTCATCTAGTTCATACTACCTAAGCATATTCCTTGCTCTGATATTAGTTCTAATTGCACTCAAAATTTTGAGCCCGATTATTAACACATTAACTCTTGGAATTCCAGGACTATTAAATAAGTTAGGGGGCGCATTTTTCGGCCTACTAATAGGGCTAGTTATTTCGTCAATAATTATTGTCGGGATTTCAAGACTATCTTATGAATTCGCACCAATAAACGAATTATCTGAAACTCTTAACAATTCATCTCATGTGCCGCCAGATTTGTTAGCCCATGTAAATGATACTCAAGAAGACATCGAATCCACCCTTACTGATTCTTCAATTACAAGAATTTTAATAAATTCTACTCCCAGATTTATTGTCACTTTTTTACCTACTGAATTTGAGGCTTCTTTAATTGTGCTTCAATACAAACTAGAAAAAAGTAAATAGTACAAATGAGAATCCGTGCACCAGTACTAGTACTCAACCAAAATTACCAACCTTTAAATATTTGTAACGTCCGTAGAGCAGTTGTATTAGTATGTGTGGGGAAAGCAGAAATAATAACTAAAGGCAATATAGAAATTAAATCTATCTCTACAATCCTCCCAGAACCCTCTGTTATCAGGCTGTCACATATGGTGAAACGACCTCCCTCGGAATCCAAATTATCAAGGAAAGCAGTATTCTTCAGAGACAAATTCACTTGTCAGTATTGTAATAATAAAACAACACAACTAACTCTAGACCATGTAATCCCAAGGTCCAGAGGAGGGACACACACATGGGAAAACGTGACTAGTGCGTGTATCAAATGCAATCATAAAAAAGCCAGTCAATCTCCTAGAGAAGCCCGAATGAAACTTATTTCCAAACCAACAGCTCCAAGACCTAACCCCTACAATATTTTCATTCACAGAAAAATTGAGGATGATTGGATACCCTTCATTCCATGGTCAGCGTAAAAAATTACATTTTCGTTATTACCGGAGTATCCAAAACCAGCTGGTCTAAAACTAATCTAGGATTAACATTACTCTGAAGTAACTTGAATGATCTCTCAACTGTTTTGAGAAGATTAATTACATCATCAATCTCGATAAAATCTTGCAATTGAAGGAACTCCTGAATCTTCGAAGCATTATATATCTTTTCAGAATTATCGAATTTAACCAACATGAAGTCTCGCCACCAAATTTGCCACATTTTTAATTCATTATTTACTTTTTCTGGATCCCTTGAAAAATCCCTCGCCAATCCTTCAGAGTACTCAAACCTTTTTGTCAAACCAGCATTCAATAGTGCCAGAATAGTGTCAAATATTTCCAATCTCTTTTCTAGAAACTCTGGATTTTCAGCAATGAAAATAGCCATCCCTATATTCCCTGAAGCTATTCTTGCAACATCTAGTGCATAGGCATCATCAAAGTTATATTGATCAATTATTAATTGTTTAATCAACTGATCAGACACCCGTCTGATTTTAACAAGCTGACACCTCGAAATAATTGTGGGAAGGATCATAGAAATATTAGATGTTAGCAGCAAAAAAAAGACATTCTCTGGTGGCTCTTCTAATACTTTTAACAATGCATTGGATGCTTCCAATGTCATGTCTTCAAAACCTGAAATGACAACAAGACGTTGTTTACCTTCAAATGGTTTAATATTTATAGTGGTTCTAAGTTCCCTAATAATATCAATCCCTATAGATTTTCTCTTTGAAATCCCAGGGGCTCTTTCTTCTCTTGAGTCTATCCAGTTAATATCCGTATGGATTTTTGACGTAACTCTTTTGCAAGCCGAACAATTACCACATGGCGAAGTTTCATCTTCACAAAATAAAAACCGTGCAAAATCCTCTGCAAGAGTTGTCTTCCCAACCCTATCTGGTCCAAAAAACAAATATGAGTGTGCTAATCTGTTTTCGGAATTTGCCACAGAGAACATTTTAATTGCATCATCTTGGCCTAAGCTCTTCCACACAAAACGCCTCCTATCAAATATAGAATTTCCGAATTTAGTATAATCCTAAATATACCAATCGACTACTGAAGGTGAAATATGCATCAAAACATAGGCAGAGATAGAAGTTTAACCATCCGAATGGCTTTTACTTTCTTGATGCTGTTTTTTGTGTACCTTTTGTTTATAGGAGTTCTAATTGCTCTTGGTGTGCCATTTATGTTCACACTTGGGTTTGCAATAGTCATGTCTATTTTTCAGTACTATGGATCAGACAAATTAGTGCTTCTTGCTACAAAAGCAAAAGTCGTAACAGCTGACCAAGAGCCCGCATTACATGAAATGGTCGAGCGTCTGTCAGCACTAGCGGAAATCCCAAAACCAAAAAAGATTGCTGTAATGGACTCACATGTCCCAAATGCCTTTGCTACAGGCAGGAACCCCAAAAACTCTGTGGTAGCTGTAACAAAAGGATTGATGTCTAAACTAAATAAAAAAGAACTTGAAGCAGTCATGGCTCATGAATTAAGTCATATCAAAAATAGAGACGTAATGGTTTTAACCTGGTCAAGCGTGATTGTAATAATGGCAGGATACCTTCTTCAGATGATGGTATTCATGAGTATTTTTGGAGGATTCGGGGGTCACCGAAGAAACAATGATTCAGGTCAATTGGGAATGATTATCATGGTTGCTTTTGCAGTTACAATTTTGGTTTATTTTCTTAGCCAAATTTTAATTATGGCTCTTTCAAGATATAGAGAATTTTCCGCCGATCTAGGTGGCGCATCCTTAACTGGAGAACCCTTGCACCTAGCCACTGCTCTTACAAAAATCAGCAGTGACATGAATAGGATCCCAGAAAAAGACATGCGCCAAATTGAGCATGCAAGTGCATTTTTTATAATTCCTGCAATTAAATCAAATACCGTTGCGAAGTTATTTTCGAGCCATCCAAAAGTCGAAGATAGAATAAAAAAGTTAACCGATATGCAAAAAAATTTAGATTCTAGAAATTTTTCTAATTATGAGCCTCCTTACAAAAATTTTAGGCAAAAGAAATAGCAATAAGAAAAACCGGGGAAATTATTTTTCGATTATTCAAGCATACCAAGAGCTAAATTCAAATACTCAAATAGAATTTGGTAGTGTCGCTGGATTGCTTGTAAATAAAGATGACTTAGATTTTTTATATTCCCCGCACGATGCTCTATTCCCCAAGACAACTAAGACTGAAATGGTTCCAAATTCGGATTTTACCATCCAAAAAGATGACCACTCCTCTAATTGGGTCATCATCCATGGCAAAAACTTTCCCCAAACCGTTGAACGAATTCACTTCCTAGGAGAAAAAATTACTGATCAAGGCTTTGGTAATTTAATTCTCGCGGCAGTATTTAGTATTAAGTTCAACTCAAAACAAACTTACATTATCTTCAATGTGAAAAGCGGACAATTTCATCCTCTCGTTTTAGAAAATGAAAAAACAAGGGATAATGTGCAAGAAATTAATTTAGGAACACTATTGAGTTCCGAAAAAATTCCAATAGAAAAGAATCTAGAATTGTGGCATCCTCTATGGGGTATACCATTTTAAAAACATAGAACATCAATCTGTAAAAATGTTGGGCTTTCAGGACTATTGTAAGTTAAATTTGACTACTCTACTTCCAAAAAAATACTCCGTTGCTTTGGCAATTCGTACTAAACGAATTGGGAGAGACAATGTTTTACTGGTTCAACGCCCAACTGATGACAAAGATTTTCCCGGAAAATGGGGGTTGCCTGCGGCGTCATGCAAAAACAAAGAATTGATCAAAATAGATGCAGTAAATGTAGCCGAAGAAAAATTAGGGGTCAGAGTGACTCTTGGAACAAAATTGGCTTCAGGAACTCAAAAGCGCGATGACCATATTTTGGAAATGACTCTATACGATGCATGGTTGCCTGAGCAAAAAATTAACTTAAAGACTGGAGAAGATTGTAAGTCTAAGACTTTTTACACAAATTTCAAATGGGGGAAACCTACGGAATTAACGGAAACCGCTGAGATGGGATCTTTATGTAGTCGACTTCTGATTCAAAATTCCAAAAAAAGAATTGATCTCCAAAAATCTATGAAAAAGAATTCAACCCTAACATTTTCATGGGATTGTCTTCCAATGATTTCACATGAGGTTAATGGGACTGGAGGCTCTATCAGAACAACCCTAGAAGATTTCATGGTTGAGGAAATTCCATCATACACACCTTCTGGAACCGGGGATCATCTTTTTGCATTTATTAAGAAACACGGTGTTTCAACTAACGAATTATTACAAGAATTAAAAACCCTGGGAATACCTTCAAATCAAGTAGGTATAGCCGGAATGAAGGATAAATACAGTATTTCAAAACAATGGATTAGTATTCCTAAATCATCCGAACACGCTTTGGACTACCTAAACGAAAAGGGAAAAATTGAAATCATAAAAACTTCATACCATACCAACAAACTTGGAATAGGACATTTAATTGGAAATAACTTTTCTATTCGCGTGAGAAATACCAACAAGCACTGGAAACCCTTAGCAGAAGCAAGTATTGAACTGTTGAATACATTTGGAATGCCAAATTACTTCGGCCCACAAAGATTTGGCAAGTCGAAAAATAATGCACAAATTGGTCTAGAAATTTTGAGAGGGAATGGACCAAAACTTAACAAACGTCTTTCTAGATTGTTCACAGACTCTTTACAATCATTTTTGTTCAACGCGAATTTAGCACACAGAATTAATTCAGACATATTTAATGTGGTCTTGAAAGGAGATTTCGCTAAAAAGCATGACACCGGAGGTGTCTTTTTAGTTGAAAACGAAACATTGGAATCTGATAGATCTAAAAAGCTTCAAATAAGTTCTTTATTGCCGTTATTCGGACGGAAAACTCGACTAAGCGATCATAATGCTGGAGAAATTGAGAATCAAATAATGGAAGAATTAGGAATCGTTTGGAGTGAATTCGCAAATTACAGTACAGGCTTCAGAAGAATCAGTAGGGTAAAATTGAATGATATCAACTTAATCCCTGAAATAGACGGTTATACAATCATTTTCACTTTACCCAAAGGCTCTTTCGCAACCTGCATGTTGCGTGAAATTATGAAAACCACTGTTGATATTCCCTCATAAGCTTCATTTTCAGTCTTTATATAAGTGAAATTTAACCGTATAATTGCGAAATCTTAATACAGGGGTTACAAATGCACGTCGGAACACAACTAAAAACGCGATCAGAAAATGATTATCGCGTGTTTGCACAACTAGGTGTGAACAACATATGTGGTTTCCCAACCGAACACCACTCAGAATGGACTGCTTCCACATTAACAAAATACCGTGAATATGTGGAATCGTTCGGATTAAACCTAGATATAGTAGAGTTACCACTCGCTTCAAGCAAAATAGATTCGGCTGAACTTCCTGCAATTATGCTAGGAACAGATCCACAGCGAGATAGAGATATCGAACATTGTTGTAATATCATCCGCATGTGTGCCGCAGCAGGAATCCCTGCTGTGAAATATAATCTCACTATTCTTGGAGTTGTCAGTAGTGACCCAGTGTTAACCAGAGGTGGAGCAAAAACTCGCTCATTTAACTACACTCAAGCACTGAAAGAATTGCCAGATACAACTATCGCAGGTCTAGTTGATGCGGATACTATGTGGGAACGCATCAATTACTTCATTCAGCGTGTAGTCCCCGTAGCCGATGAATACAAGATCAGAATGGCCTTACACCCCCATGACCCCGGAGTCCCTAGTCCTCAAGGATTACAAGGCGTTGATAGAGTACTGGGAAGTGTTGAGGGAATGAAAAAATTTATTTCCTTATATCCAAGTGATTATCATGGATTCAATTTTTGCCAGGGTACTGTTTCTGAAATGCTTGAAAACCCAGGCAAGGAAATCTATGACGTCATACGTTATTTCGGGAAACGTAAAAAGATTTTTAATGTCCATTTTCGCAATATCTCAGGGGGATTTGGAGATTTTGAAGAAACTTTCATTGATAATGGAGATGTCGACATGCATCTCGCAGCTCAGACTTATCATGAAGTTAATTACCCTTACATGATTATGCCAGATCACGTCCCTCACCTTTCAGGAGAAAATGAAAAACTTGTTGGATTTGCATACACATACGGTTACATTAAATCATTAATTAAATCCGTAGAAAGATGGAGCTGATTTCATTCAACATGCAATTCAATCCAATTTAATACCAACTATAGGAATACTCAGTTCTCCGGACGAAAGAATTCAAGCACATGCTAGTGCAATTGATCGTAATGGTGGATTGCCTCATCCAATCATCACATTCCGATCTACAGCTACTGAAGAGATAATCAATTACATTGATGGCTTATTATTATGTGGGAATGACCCAGCAGAATGGCCTCTAGTAGAAGCATTAATTGCTCTAAATATTCCTATTTTAGCCACAGGTAATGGATTACATGCTCTAAATATAGTCATGGGTGGAAAACCTCCCATCAAAAATCTACACCTTTCAGAAACCCACGACGATTCTCCATTCCACAGGATTTTTATTTCTCCAGGCAGTCAATTGGCAAAAATTTTAGGTTCGGGAGGATTTGTAAGAGTTAACAGTACCCATAGTTTCTCTCTAAAAGAAGCACAAAAATCCAAGGAATTATCTGCATGCGCTTATGGACTTACAGACGGAATTTTAGAAGGAGTTGAACAGTGCCGAGAAAAAAATATCGTCGGAGTTCAATTCAATCCAGAAAGACGATCAGATTTGCCCCCTCATTTTGAACGACTATTTCAGTGGCTGATAAAAGTCTCCTCAGATTCTAAAAATGAAGAAAATAATCTCCGAAACCTTTCATAAACGGCGACATTACGTATTTCAAATGTTATAATGACCTTGCAAAAGATGTGTTTACCTCAGGTTTGCAAATAAAACTGCGGCATCCGCATTAAATTCCAATGGGAATTGGATTTTTTGATCTAACAGCTCTAATCGGAAAGTCAAATATAGGAGCCAAAAATGGTCGGTACGCAAACACCCTTCGGGAATATTCAACCAACTAAAATAGAAGATGAGATGCGCTCTTCTTACTTAGATTATGCCATGAGTGTAATAGTTTCTCGTGCGCTTCCAGATGTCAGAGATGGCCTCAAACCAGTACAACGACGCATCCTATATGCAATGCACGATTTGAACATGGGTCCGAATTCATCTTATAAAAAAAGTGCTCGAATTGTTGGAGAAGTACTCGGAAAATATCATCCCCATGGAGATAGTGCCGTATATGCCGCCATGGTTAGAATGGCGCAACCATGGTCAATGAGATTACCATTAATAGACGGCCAAGGAAATTTCGGAAGTCAAGATGACGATCCTCCTGCAGCCATGAGGTACACTGAAGCCAGATTAGCTTCAATCTCTCAAGAATTATTGTCCAATCTTGAACAAGATACTGTAGATTTCAGAGAGAATTTTGACGAAAGTGTGCAAGAACCACAAGTACTTCCTACGCGTCTGCCAAACTTGCTTGCAAATGGCGCATCAGGTATAGCTGTTGGAATGGCTACAAACATTCCTCCACATAACCCAAAAGAATTGTGTGACGCCGTAATATCACTGATCCAAGATCCCGAAGCAACAGTTGACGACTTAATGAAAATAGTCAAGGGGCCCGACTTCCCTACTGGCGGAACAATCATGGGTAGAGACGGAATTAGAGACGCTTTTACTACAGGTCGTGGTCAAGTAATTGTTCGAGGGGAAGCTGAAATACAACCTATTGGCAAACGTAATAATCGAATGCAAATCGTCGTTTCTGAGCTCCCCTATCAGGTGAACAAGGCATCTTTGGTAGAAAAAATTGCACGCCTAGCAAAAGACAAAAAAATAGACGGCATTTCTGAAATACGTGATGAATCTGACAGAAATGGCATGCGTATGGTTATTGAACTGCGATCAGGTACCCAACCTCAAGTAATCCTTAACCAATTGTATAAGCAAACCCCACTACAAAGTTCGTTTTCTAGTAATATGGTTGCACTAGTTGACGACACTCCAAGACTAATCAACCTAAAACAGGCGCTGCAACATTTTATCAAGTTCAGACAGACTGTTGTCAGACGACGATCCGAATTCGAATTAAGAAGAGCCCAAGCACGGGCTCACATATTGGCAGGTCTTAGAATTGCTTTGAGCAATCTAGATGCCGTAATTGCGCTGATCCGAGGATCAGCTAATGTGGAAGAGGCTAGAAATGGGTTAATCTCTGGGTATGGCCTTGATGAAAAACAGGCACAAGCCATTCTAGAAATGCAACTTCGCAGACTGGCTGCTCTTGAACGCGAAAAACTAGAAGACGAATACAAACAATTACAAGAAACAATTCGAGATCTTCAAGAATTGTTAGCTGACAACTCGAAGGTTCTCGAAGAAGTTCGACAAGAAACTTTGGAACTAAAAAAGAAACTCCGTCAACCCAGGAGAACAAGAATCACAAATGCAGCTCACGATTTGTCTAGAGAAGAGCTCGAAGAACATGCACAAATAGTCGTAACTCTCAGTCAGGGGGGCTACATAAAACGAATTCCTTCAAGCACCTATCGTAACCAAAGACGAGGAGGAAGAGGTGTAGTAGGAATGAACACCAAAGACGACGATCCTGTCAAGCAAATCATTGTTGTTGATACGCACGACACGTTGTTATTTTTTACAAACAAAGGACGGGTGCTTGCGATTAAAGCATATGAACTCAGGGGAGACATCTCAAGAAACACCAGAGGGACTCCTGTTTTCAATGTAATCCCTCTCTCAGACATGGAAAGAGTTTGTACTGTTATAGGAGTGGATACACTAAAACGTGATGGTGATTTTTTGATCCTAGGTACCCTATTAGGTAAAATTAAACGAGTTCCATTGATTGAATTAACTAACATCCGAACAAACGGATTGATAATCATGAACGTGGGAGATAAAGATGAACTTATTGATGCTTGTCTATCAAAAGAAGACGACGATATAGTTTTCGTCACCCGCGATGGAATGTCTGTCAGATTCGCATCTACAGATGTTACACCTCGCAAGAGAGCTGCAGGAGGAAGTAGAGGAATTCGGCTTAGAGGTAAGGATGTTGCTGTTTTCATGGGTGTGGTTAATGACGATGAAAAACATCTAATTGTCATCAGCGAACGTGGAATAGGAAAACTTACAAAAATGGAAGAATATCGGAGACAAGGCAGAGGTGGTATCGGAATAAAAACAATAGAAATCAAACGCCGCACAGGTCCTCTTGTAGCCGCACAGATTGTAGATGATTCTATGGAACTTTATGTTCTTAGTGCCCAAGCCCAAGTACTAAGAACAAGTCTCTCGCAAATCCGAAAATCTGGTAGAAACACACAAGGTGTTAGAATTATTAAGCCTGCAAATAATGACGTTGTTTCTGCAATTTCATGTGTTCCTGAATTTGATTTAGACTCAAGTACAGAATTACCTGACGAAAACAATCCAAAAGACGAAAACAATCCAGAAGATGAGAAAAAGACAAATGGACAACAAAAGAAACTGCTCTAATCACCTAGGTTTAACATAGGCTCGAAATCACGATGAGGACTAATAAACGAGATTATTACGATATCCTAGGTGTGAAACGTAACGCTTCTGACGAAGAGATTAAACGATCATTTCGTAAACTGGCATTGCAATACCATCCAGACCGCAATCAAGAAGCTGACGCCACGGAAAAATTTAAGGAAATCAACGAAGCATATCAAATTCTCTCAGACAGAGAAAAAAGGGCTGCTTACGATCAATTTGGACATGCGGGAGTTTCCGGAAATGCTTCATCACAAGGGTTTGAAGGATTTGAAGGGTTCGGTGGATTTGGAGACATATTTGATGCATTCTTTAATCAAGGGCATCAGTCTAGCTCCAATTCACGTGCAGGCTCCGATGTTCGGGTCAATATAACAATTTCTTTTGAAGATTCTGTTCTCGGTACTGACCAAAAAATTGAAATGACTAGATATGAAGGATGTATCAAATGCAAGTCAAGTGGTAGCGAACCAGGTAAAACTGTACGATCTTGTCAGGCTTGTAATGGTTCTGGACAAGTTTCAAGATCTTCAAGAAGCATCTTTGGAAATTTTCAACAGGTCGTCACATGTAGTTCTTGTAGCGGTGAAGGAAAAGTGATCACTAATCCTTGCTCTACATGTAATGGAGATGGTAGATCCCGGCAAAAAAGACAATTGAGTGTGAAAATCCCGGCAGGCATTGACGATGGAACACAAATAGTCCTACGTGGCGAAAGTCATGTGGGAGTACATGGTGCTCCTGCAGGAGATTTATATGTTGCAGTATCTGTAAATCCACACAAATATTTTGAAAGAAATGGATCAGACATCATTTATACCCTAAATTTAGATATTGCTCAGGCAGCTTTAGGAACAAAAATCAATATCCCTACATGCTATGGAGAGTCAGAAATTAAAATTTCACCCGGCACCCAAAGTAATTCTGCCATTAGACTTAAAAATAAAGGATTCCCTAGACTCCAACACAATGGAAGGACTCGAGGTAAAGGAGATCAAATAATAAAGATATTTGTTCAAACACCTACAAAACTTGATTCCAATCAGAAAAAAATCCTAGAATCTTTTCAAAAAACTATGAATGGAACTTCTTCTGGCATTGGAGAATAAACAGAAGATTTGTTCACTAAACCAAATTGATTTTACTGTGAGATCCCAATGAATTGGTTAGAATTCAGTATTGATGCAACTTCAGAATTTGTTGAGCCTATCGTCGAGTCGTTAATGAAATTTGCACATGGAGGGGTTTCTATAGAAAACCAATCAACCTACAACCCTGACGAGGGAGAAACTCTTGATAATGATATCCCAGTTACTATCAAAGCCTTCCTACCTAATGATATTTCTGCCGAAACATTAAGGAGTGAAATAGATCTTAGAATCCGGTTAATTTCTCTAACTTCAAACAATATTGGAGAATTAAAAGTTTCGGAAATCCAAGAAGAGAATTGGGAAGACGCTTGGAAAAAGAATTTTAACGTTCTACGAGTCGGTGAAAACATTATTATCCGTCCAACATGGAAAAACTTCACTCCCAAAGTAACAGACATAGTGATAAATTTAGATCCTGGAATGGCTTTCGGAACTGGTCATCACCAAACTACTCGGATGTGCATGATTGCATTAGAAACATTTATCTCTAGAGGCATGAATGTTTTGGATGTTGGTTGCGGATCAGGAATCTTAAGTATAACTGCCGCAAAACTTGGAGCATCCTCAGTAAAAGCTATAGACATTGATAATGTTGCAACCAGGGTTGCATCTGAAAATATAGTTATCAATAAAGTAGACCATATTGTGGATATCTATTCAGGCACCTTGGAAACATCATCAATTCCTGATTCATTCTTCGATATAGTCATTGCAAATATTTCTGCGAAAGTAATTTCTGGACTTTCAGAATCTTTCAACAGCAAATTACTTTCAAATGGAAAATTGTTTGTTTCAGGGATTTTAACAAAGGATGTAGGAGAAATTAAAAGCAAACTGATCAAACATAATTTGACACTAGAGAACACTTTGACGGACGGCGATTGGGCACTACTTTCTTTTAGAAAGGATTAATCTCCTGGAAAACTTACATCGTTTTTTTGTACCTTCAGAATCCATTATAGATAGTAAAATCAATCTTCCTAAAGATATTACATTTCAAATATCTAAAGTTTTACGCCTAAATAAAGGCGATCACATAATAATTCTTGACGGATTAGGCAAAAAGTATCTAGTTAAAATTGCGAACTTCAAATCTGAAAACGCAATCGCTACCATTCAATCTGAACTCACAACATCTTTTGAAGCCGAAAACAAAATTAATTTGTTTCAAGGAATGATCCGTTCAACAAAAATGGAGTTTGTCTTCCAAAAATGTACAGAATTGGGTGTTTCTACTTTTACTCCAATTAATTGTGAAAGATCCAATTTCCATCAATTCAACCAAAACAAATTAAATCGATGGAAAAAAATAATTATCGAAGCTTCAGAGCAGTCGAGGCGTGACATCGTACCAGAACTTTTTAATCCAACTTCATTTTCACAGGCAATTAATAATTGTAATGGAGCGGGAATAATTGCGTGGGAAAATGAGCTAAACAATGGAATTAAAGATGTTTTAAAAAATTTGAAGACTCAAAAGCTACTCAAAAATTCTCCAATTAATGTTTTTATAGGCCCTGAAGGAGGATTCACAAAAGCTGAGATCGAACAATCTTATGAGAAAGAATTTGAGTCAGTCAGCTTAGGAAAACGAATTCTAAGGAGTGAAACTGCTGGTATAGTAATTTCAACATCAATTTTTTATGAACTGGATGATTTATAAACTTCTTACTTCAATCCATTTCTGTAGTGGGTATTCTGAGAAGAAGATCTTCCACAACTTGGCTGACAGGAACTCCTTGATGCAAAATATTGTACGTCCCATCAATAATTGGAGCATCAACATTCAACTTATCTGATAACTTTTTGGCAGCTACAGACGTATAAAATCCCTCCGCGACCTGACCCAATGATTTATTAATTTCATTAATTGACCGCCCCATAGCTAGTTGTTCCCCTACAAAATGATTCCTACTCAATTTACTTGCACAAGTAGCAATCAAATCCCCCATACCTGCTAATCCTGCAATTGTCATCGGATTTGCCCCTAATTTAACAGCAACTCTGGAAATTTCGAATAACCCTCGAGTAATAAATGCCGATTTAGCGTTATCACCCAAAGATAATCCATCACATATCCCAGCACCTAAAGCGATAATATTCTTTAATGCTCCTCCAAACTCAACACCAATCACATCATCACTTGTATAAACCCGAAAATTTTCAGAAGTCATCATTTTTTGCACTTCACCTGCAAACTGAATATTTTTAGACGCCACAACAGTTGAAGATGGTTTCCCCATCATGATTTCTTTTGCTAAATTTGGGCCAGACAAAGCACATATTTTCCGATTATAATCCGAATTCAATCCTTCTTCGATTAATTCAGTCATTCTCTTGAATGTCACAGAATCTAAACCTTTTGTAGCACTAACAACATAGGCATTATTAGGAAGAAAATTCTTTATTGAAAACAAGTTCTCTTTAAAAGCATACGAAGGTACAGCTATCAAAACTAATTCGGCTTCCGAAATCGCTACTCGTATATTTGAAGTCGCTTGCAAACTTTCCGGAAGTTTTATTTCAGGGAAAAACCTTTCATTGACTCTATCATGATTAATTCTTTCAGCCTCTTCTTTGGTTCTAGAAAGAAGATTTACCATATGTCCATTTTGGGCAGCAACAGTTGCCAAAGTGGTACCCCAACTTGTAGTTCCCACTACACAAACTGTTGCCATCTAAACCCCTTAAGAAACCAGATTAACTTTGAGTATTTCCTATTTTCCGTTCAGTCCCTTTAATAAGCCTTTGCATATTTTCTTTATGCATAAATAAAATCAATAAAGATACTACTACGGCATATATCAGATGTTCAAACGGTTGGTTAGTAAAAACAACCATTACTAACATCATTACTATACCCAAAATCGATCCAACAATTGATGCTAAAGATACATATCGTGTAAAAGCGATCAAAATAATTCCAACCAGAATAACAACCAGGCCAGACACTGGAGAAAGAAATAGAAGTGCTCCCAATCCGGACGCAGTTCCTCTCCCACCAGAAAACTTTGCAAAAACTGGCCAACAATGCCCTACAACTGCGAAAATCGCAGCAATAGATTCAGCAAAATAATTTTCAAAAAGAATCCGTGCAATTAATACTGCAACAATGCATTTCACAAGATCTAAAACTAATACTATTGCACCAATTTTTAATCCAGCAATTCTTACAACATTTGTCATCCCTGTTTTTTTACTGCCCTGAGATCGTACATCTCTTCCCGTAGAAAAATTCACAATCCATACCCCAAAGGCAAGGGAGCCAAACAAATATCCTACAACGCCAGAAACAAGATAATATGCAATATCAATCATTTTCTTGAATCCAAATGTCGAAATCTTAACCGTAAAGGAGAGCCAATAAAAGCGAATTTTTTCCTTATAGCATTTTCAAGATACCTTTGATAAGAAAAATGCACCAGATCAGTAGAGTTGACATAAAATGTAAAGCTGGGAGGTGAAGACTGGTCTTGTTTGACACTAAATACTTTTAGGCCTTTTCTACCCGTTGTCGAAGGAGGATGTTCGGCTAGGGCATTCATCACAACCCGCCGTAGTTCATAACGTGGAACGGTTTTATTTCTTTCACCGAAAACTTCTAATGTTTTCGACAATAATGCCGGTACTCCCTCTGCAGATAAGCTGTTTGTAAAACATATAGGTGCATAAGATATGAATCTAAATTGATGCATCACATGTTTCAATGCTTCATCTTTAGAAATTCCAATACCTTGAGATAAATCCCATTTATTTATATTAACCACTACTCCTTTAAAGGAATCCAAAATATACTGTGCTATGTGCGTATCCTGATTCATAGCTAATTCAGATGTGTCAAGCATCAAAATCACCACATCACTTCTATTTATCGATCGAATCGCCCGCAAAACACTAAAATGCTCTATGCCGGGTTCAATCTTACCTCTACGTCTTATCCCAGCTGTATCTACCAAAGAAATATTCCACTCGCCAACCTCTACAATAGTATCTAAAGAATCCCGTGTAGTACCTGGAATATCACTGACAATTGAACGCTGCTGCTTGGTAATACTATTCACAAGGGATGATTTTCCGACATTGGTACGACCTAGAACCGCGATCTTAACATCCACATCTGGATCGTCTTCAATCGTCTCATTGGGCAAACAATTTGAAACACGACTCATAATCTCATCCATTCCGAAATTATGATACGCACTTGAAGGGATTGGATCTGATAATCCCAATTGGTGAAATTCCCCAACCATTGAATTCCTAGTATCGTTATCACATTTATTCGCTACCAAAACGACAGGTTTCTCACTGCGTCTGAGCACATTTGCAACATCTTTATCTGCATCAGTCACACCATCAAATGAATCAACAACCATTATTATCACATCAGCATCTTCAATTGCGACATCAATCTGATATTTAACCTGCTTCCAAATGTCTTCATCCGGAAAAACATCTAATCCACCTGTATCAACTAGCATCATCCTAAACTCATACCAAGATGTCTCAGCCATAATCCTATCCCGTGTAGTCCCATAAACATCCGAAACAATCGATTCCCTACGCCCTATCAATCGATTGAATAGCGAAGATTTTCCGACATTCGGACGTCCAACAATTGCAACAATAGGAATTGAATTCAAAGGACTTCACCTTCAATTAAAAATGCCATAATTGCTTTCTGAGCATGCAATCTATTTTCTGCTTGATCAAAAACAACTGAATTGGAATAGTCAATCATTGATTCTGAAATCTCTAACCCTCGGTGTGCGGGCATGTCATGCATAAAAATTGCATCCTTTCTAGCATGTTTCATCAGCTCTTCATTCACTTGGAAATCTTTGAACGCTTCCAATCTTTTAGATTCTTCTTTTTCATCACCCATACTGACCCACACATCTGTATAAACAACATCCGCTCCATATACGGCATCAAGTGGATCATTCAGAAATTTTATTTTAGACCCTGACAACAATGATCGATTAATAGATTCATCATAAACATTTTTGGGCAATTCATAACCCTGCGGGGTAGCAATTGAAAAATTGGCTCCCACCGATGCACAAGCAATCGAAAGACTTGCAGAAACATTATTTCCATCACCAATAAAAGCAACCGATACATCTTTTAGTTTATTTTTATGCTGTTTTATAGTCAGCAAATCTGCCATCGCCTGACATGGATGTTCCACATCTGAAAGTGCATTAACTACAGGAATATTAGAAAATCGATTCATTTCATCCAAAGCATGATGTTCAAAAACTCTAGAAACAACAATATCTACCCAACGATCTAAAACTCTGATCACATCTGAAACAGGCTCTCTAGTAC